>CALPOI020000046.1 GCA_943325145.2 Candidatus Planktophila lacus
CTATTACTACTGCTATTACGATGATTACAAATAAGATTGCTATTATTTTCATTTTTGTATTTAGTTGAGTTAATGCGCTTAAATTTAGTTAGATTTTATTGTTATTGATCAAAAATAGGGTGAATAGACAAAAAGTTTTGAACCACTAAAAAAAGGAAGGTTTTTTTAACCTTGAATGATATAGATCTGTTTGATAAATAGGTTGAAAAAACTAAATCGAACAAAAAAAGTCACTCAAAATAGAATGACAACATTTAAAAAATTAAGATTAATTTTCAATCCCATATTAGTTATGGTCACATGGTGTTAAACGACATGTGGATTTGTCAACAGAGGGGCTATTTCGCTGTTTAATTCCTAAACTAGTTGAGAAAAGTTCGCAATCGCTACTTGCGGTTTACTTTTATTGTAGGGTGTTCGTCAAATATTTTTTCAAGAGTTGTTTTTTATATTAGAATTATTCTGCCTATTAATTAATTTTTTTCTACATTTATGTAGAAGTTATTTTTTTATGAATCAAAATCCTAAAATTGAATTGCCTTTAACTAGGAATGAAAAAATATTGGAGACCTTAGGTTATCTTACTTTAGCAGCACTTTGGTTGAGTGTAATAATAAATTATTTTGATTTACCAGATCAAATTCCGAGTGTTGGTAAAGCAGACCAATATAGAGGTAGGAATTCAATTTTTATTTTTCCAATCATTTGTACTTTTTTATTTCTGTTAGTTTCGCTAAGAGGAAAAAATCCAGAAGATTTTTTTTATAAAGTAAAAATTACCGAAGAGAACAGGGAGGCTCTTTATCGTAACCAACTTAATTTCATAAGAGTTTCTAAGATTATGGTTTCGAGTTTGTTTTTACTTATTTCATTGAAAACAACTCAGCTTTCAAAAAGTGGTTCTGAAGAACTAGGCATAGGATTTTTATTACTTTGTACAACTATAATCTTGCTTCCAGTAGGATATTTTACCTACAAGTCGTACAAATTAAAACAATAATTAATATTTACTGATAGTTTTTAAATTAAACTCAATTTTTATGTCAAAATCTACTTGTTTCAAATTTCGATTTTTCAATTTAAACCTTGATTTATTTATTGTTTTAATATTGTTTTTCACATTATCATCTTTTTATCGATTGGAATCAAATAGAGGAAAAAGAGAAGTTGTATGTTCCTTAAATGGCTCTAATTTACAATCGGATAAAAATTATTTGTTAGGTGAGTGGAAAGGGACACTAAGAAATAAAAATTTAGTTCTTGTTATTGAAAGTATAAAAGGGGATAATGTGATTGGTTACAATATCGTAGGAAATAATAGAAGAAAATTAAAAGGAAAGATTTTCGAACATTTTGGTGAGGGTGAGTGCGGAGGTGATGGTATTTCTTTCAGGTTGGTATTATCTGAACCAGGCGATGATAAATGGGACGGTGTATTTAAATTGGTATTCCAATCTTGTCCTGATCATGATACGAATGGAGAGATTATTGAGGGTGGATCAATTTTTTATTCTGGTGTAGGTGTATGGAAGTCAAATAACGGTAAATTGAGTGGTGATATAAGTTTATCAAAGTAACAAACAGAAAAAGAGTATCAATATTATTTAATGAGTTTATTTTTGAAGATAAATCTTGGATAATGTATAAGAAAAGTTTTATCCCAAATTATCCCATTCTTCTTGAGAACTTGTTGTAAAGTATTCAGCAGCACATGCGATGAGGTCTTGGATTAGAAGTAACTCAGGGTATTGGTTGGCAGTTGTTTTTGAATAGGTAACTTTTGAACCAATTAATTTAATTTCTTCAAAGTTTTTCGTGTCTACAATTTTGTAGTAAACTTTGTTATTGATTAGTTTTCGGTAGATTGGGAATTTCATGGAATAGCGTTGAATTCAATGATGTAACCTGTGTATTTTCTTAAATTTATAACTCGCTGATCGTTGAATAATAAGTATTGTCCTTTGATACCACTTAATTCTCCTTCAATTAGTGCTTCTTTTTCAAGAGAAATACTCTTTATTTTTGTTGGGAAAGTAGTGACTGGAAATTCTAGTTCGAGAATGGTATCGTCCTCAGTGAAGTATTGGGTTAAATCTTCTGGTAGAACTTCCTCTAAACTCCATTTTTCGTTGATTAAATCTATGGAAGGGTCAATCTCATTTTTGAGCATTTTTTGCCAATTTGTTTTGTCTGTGAAATGCTCTTTAAGTGCTACCTCTAATACTCCCGCCAAATAACGATTGGGTGTTTCAGCTACTTTAATGACTTGATGGGCTCCTTGGTCGATCCATCTTGTTGGGATTTGAGTGGATCGTGTGACGCCTACTTTTGTGGTGTCGGTTGAAGCGAGGTAAACAACATGCGGTTGGTTGTGATTGCGTTGTTCCCATTCTATGTCTCTTCCTTCTCCAAGGTGGGCGCGACATAATTCTGGCTTAATGATGCATGGTGAAGCCTGAGCTGCAGATGTAAAACATTTGTAACAAAACCCTTGCCCGAATGATGTTTTGGTGGAGGCATCGCATTCGATGCATTGAATGTCTCCTGTCCAACGAATTTGAATTTTTTTACCAATCAATTCGTTCACGTTAATTTGAGTTTCTGCATTTAGAATGTATTGAATCGGATTTCCTAATTCAACCTTCATTTTGGTAAGTTGAAATGCCATCGGTTAGTTTAGTTGGTCAAGTTCTTCGTTTAAATTCTCCCAATTTGCTACAATTTGGTCTAATTCATTTTTTAATTGGTCGTATTTTGAAAGTAATTCATTGGCATGTTCCTTGTTGGAATAGTCCAATACTGCGATGTCCTCGTTTAGTTTTGCAATAGTATTCTCCAAAAAAGTGATTTGTTCTTCTGATTTTTTAATTGCGTTTTGAAGTTGGTTTTTTTGTTTTTTGAGTTCCTTATTTTCTGGTACTATCGCTTTTTTTTCAGGCGGAGTTTCCTTTTTGGCTTCTTTTTTTGGTTCGTCAAGTACTAATTTTTTACTCAAGTACTCTTTGACATCGTAATGATAGATTTTCAGTGTTTTGTCTTGAATGTCCCAAATTCGATTTGTTAGTCCGTCCAAAAATTCTCTATCGTGAGAAACAACGATGAATGTTCCTTCGTAATTGATAAGTGCTCGCTTGAGTACTTCTTTACTTTGTATGTCTAAATGGTTGGTAGGTTCATCTAGGATTAAAAAGTTACAAGGACTTAGTAATAACTGACACAGCGCCAATCGTGTACGTTCCCCTCCTGAAAGCACGGCAACTTTTTTATCCACGTCTTCTCCTGAAAACAAAAAGGTGCCTAAAATAGATCTTAAGTCTTTTCGAGCATCACCCTCTGCCACTTCATCCACAGTTTCAAATATAGTTTTAGAAGTGTCAAGTTTTTCTGCTTGATCTTGAGCGAAATACGTAATATTTACATTGTGTCCGTAATTTATTTCACCTTCACCTTCCAATGTTCCCATAATACGTTTGAGAAGAGTAGATTTCCCCACACCGTTTGGTCCTAACAAGGCTATTTTTTCTCCTCGACCGACGGTGATATTAATGGATTTAAAAATGGTTTTTTCGGGAAAACTTTTGCCTACATCGTTCATTTCTAACACCCACTTCCCTGGATGAATGCTCAACGGAAAGGAGATGTTCATTTTTGCGATCGCATTACTTTCCACCTCAATCAATTCAGTGCGATCTAATTTTTTCATTAACGATTGAGCAAATGCGGCTTTATTTGCTTTCGCTCTAAATTTATCGATGAGCTCTTTCGTTTCTTTAATCTCTTTCTCTTGCTGTTTTTTTGCATTTGTTAATCGTTCAATTTCCTCTTCTCGCTTAATTTTATAAATAGAGTAAGGGTAGGGGTAATCAGCTATCTTTCCCCCCATAATTTCCAATGTACGTTTTGTAACATTGTCTAAGAATAGTCGATCATGGGAAATCACAATCACGATTCCGTCAAATTTTTGAAGGTAGTTTTCCAACCATCCGATTGAAATAATGTCTAAGTGATTGGTAGGTTCATCGAGCAAAATTACATCCGGCTTGTTTACCAGAATTCGAGCAAGTTCTGCACGCATTTTCCAACCTCCTGAAAAAGATTTTAACGGTCGTTCAAATTCATTTTTTTCAAATCCTAACCCCTCAAGAATCAGAGCGATTTTTTCTTCCCATTGAAAACCATCGTTCAATAAAAATAAATCATTCTTTTCATTCAATTCGTCTAATAATTGCAGGTAGGAGTCACTTTCGTAATCAGTACGTGTTGTTAAATCAACATTGATCTCTTCAATTCGTGTGCGTAATTGATTTAATAATTCGTTGGAATAATAGATGAAATCAAACAATGATTTTGTAGTATCAATTTTGATGTCTTGTGTCAAATATCCGATACTTGTATCTTTTGGTGCATGAATTTTACCTTCAGAAGGTTTTTCTCTTCCAGAGAGTAGTTTTAATAATGTTGACTTTCCAGCTCCATTTTTACCGGTAAGACCAATTTTATCTCCTCTATTTATTTGTAAACTAACATCTTTGAAAAGATGACCTTGTGGCAAAAATACCCCTAATTGAACTAAATTAATCATATATGCAAAAATAGGAATTCGATTTGTATTCAAAGGGGATCTCTGTTCTTTTCCTTGATGAAAAGAAACAAAAATCAAGGCTGTGGTATTGTTTTTAAAGCGCAGCTTTCGGATTTACTGAAAATTTTCGCTTCGAGGGCTTTATTTTATTCGTTCCTGAAATGCTGATTTTGTCGGTGATCTTCTGCGAAGCTACCGACAAAAGTCTAGCATTTCATTTCACGAATAAAAGCAAACAATCCCAAGGCCAGAGGTAATTTGGAATAGGGATTTCTGAATTATAAATGAAAAAGATGTACTTTGTACTTCCCTAAATAGAGTTGACCGTTTTGGTTAATTATGGGTTGTTTTTTAATACCGATTATGAATTTTCATTTCTTCCTTCAAATTTCAATCATTTTATGACAAAAATATTTTTTGGTGCTTTCATATTTATATTGTAAATTGTAAAAATAGGAACGTTTTTTATGGAACATTTAATTAGAAGACCTCTATTTAAGTGTTGTCTATGTAAAAGTGTTGTCCTATCATTGTTGGTAAAATTAGCAATACACTAAAATGATTTCGGCAAAAAAAGAAAAACCTCGCGAGGTTTTGTTATTAGCAAACAGGATCAAACAACTTCGAAAACAAGCTGGTTATACTAGCTACGAAATATTTGCTTATGACCATCATATTACAAGAAGCCAATGGGGACGCTATGAACGAGGTGAGGATATTCGTTTCACAAGTTTAGTGCGTATATGTAATATGTTCAGGATTACTTTAGAAGAATTCTTTTCTGAAGGGTTTGATAAGTAGGCGATAGATGTTTGAAATTCTATATTTATTGATTTCAATTAGTCACTCAACATAAGGTGTCCTTTTATTTTTTTGTACTATAATTTCCTCCTATATTTATTAAAAAGTCAACTGCCATTGTGTACTTGTGAATGTTATTTCAATGTCCTCACCAATTGTTGACATTTTATCCTTCGCTAACGGTTCAAAGTGTTTTTTTAGTGATTTCATTATCAATTTATTGAAAAAATACATTTTTTTCTAATTTCTACTTCAATTGTTTCTGTGTAGTGTAAATTCCTACTCACGTTGTTTAAAATTCTCTTTGATTGATTTTAACTCAGTGTGAAATTTAGCATTGATAGTTTATTTCTTATTGTTTTGTAATTCACATTTTTTTAATTTCTAGCTAGTGAAATTGATTTTTTTGTTTGTTGAATGTTAATTTTTAATCAAACACCCATTTGAGTAACTAAATTCGGTTGGGTGAAATAAATTTAGCATGAATACATTTTATTTATGATTCACATTTGTTCTTTTTATGATACAGTAAGATAATAAACCTTTAAATATTTCTAAATCGACCCTCCAACATTGTCCCTGTAATTTTGATGCAAACTAAAAAATGTAGTTATGAAGAAAAATTTCAAAGTGGTTTTAGGAGCTTTGACATCTGTGCTGATGACGCAGCAAGTAGATGCTCAGGTTACTAAAATCAAGGATTACGGCTTCAAGCAAATGGCTCCTATTGGAACATTCCAAGGGATTCAGTTCAGAGAAGCGGGTCTTTCAGGGTTATTTCCTATCCCAAACACAAACGGGAAAGAATTTTGGACTGTGTCTGACCGAGGTGTGAACATTGATGCTGCCAGTGCAAATGTGGCAGGATGTCGTCCAACGTATGACAAAATTTATGCTTTCCCTAACTATGCTCCGAAAATTCACCGTGTGAAATTAGAAGGAGATTCAGTGAGGGTATTACAAACAATTGCTATCAAACGTCCGAATGGTACTACTGCAACAGGTATCATTAATCCAACTGGATTTGGTAGTACAGCTTTAGTAGTTCCTTCTATAGACACAGTACAATCTTGTGGAGTAGACAATGCGAACTTTAATGCGAAAACAGTTGCAAAAGATGCATGGGGAATCGATTCAGAAGGTATTGCTGTTGATAAAGACGGTAATTTCTGGATTTGTGAAGAGGGTGGACCAACTATTTGGAAAGTTGGAAAAGATGGTGTTGTAATTGCACGATACACACCTTATGCAAATTTAGACGGTCATGAATCACAAGACATCTTGATCGATCCTGTATTTGCTAACAGAAAAAATAACAGGGGTTTTGAAGGAATTGCAATTGCACCAAATGGTAAAGTTTATGCGATTATTCAAAGTCCAATTTTATTTCCAACTAAAACTGTTGGAGAATCATCAAGAGTTCACCGTATCTTAGAAATCGATCCTACAACAAATGCAACACGTATGTTGGTGTATTTGAACGATGGAGTTATTGGTGCATCAGGTGCTGATCAAATTCGATTGAGAGATTGGAAAATTGGTGATATGGTTGCTGTAAATAACAATGAATTTTTAGTGTTAGAAGCAGCAGCTAGAGGAACTTCAGATGTAAAACGTTTGTACAAAATCAATATCGCTAATGCAACAGCTGTTACAGGTGGGATTGATTATAGCTCAAACACAAAATCATTGGAAGCTTTGGTTGGAACCTCTACTAACGAGTTGTCTGCGAATTCCATCGTACCAGTTGAAAAAACATTGGTAATGGATTTGTTGGCAAATGAATGGCCAGCAGTCTTAGATAAAGCGGAAGGGATTGCTATTATTAACGATAGTACTATAGCTATTTCTAATGACAACGATTACGGTCAATATTCTCCTTTAGAGAATGGATTGGCTGTTGCCACTGGAAAAAATAGTCATATCATTACGTATGGTTTAGGAGCAAACAAGTTAAACTTGGTACAAGGTCAAGCACCGAATGCGAAAGAAATTACAGGCCCGAACAGTTCTGACATGCCGTATGTAGTACCTTCAAGATCAGATGTTGAGATGACTTCAATTATCTCTGTTGGCGATACAGCTAATAATGGATACAAAATGGTAGGTTTAGCAGATGGTTCTGGAGCTTTTGACAACAATGATGGAACATTTACTTTCTTATTGAATCACGAAATTGGTGGTACATTAGGAGTAGAGCGTGCACATGGTCAAAAAGGAGCATTTGTTTCTAAATGGGTGATGAATAAATCAGATCTTTCTGTAGTGAGCGGAAGTGATTTAATTCAAAACGTGAAATTATGGAATAAAGCAACTCAATTATTCGATACTTATAATGCTGCAAACAAATCTGCATTATCTGTTTTTAATCGTTTTTGTGCTGCTGAATTGGCGGAACCTTCTGCATTTTACAACACTACAAATGGAAAAGGATCTCAAGCAAGAATGTTAATGAATGGGGAAGAGTCTGGAGCTGAAGGTCGTGCATTTGCGCATATTGCTACAGGTAGTGAAGCTGGTGTAAGTTATGAATTACCTTCTTTGGGTAAATTATCTTATGAAAATGCAGTAGCTAGTCCTCGTATGGGTGATAAAACTGTTGTAGTAAGTATGGATGATGCAACTGGTGGACAAGTATACGTATATGTAGGTGATAAACAAACTACTGGTACTGAAGTTGAGAAAGCAGGTTTAACAAATGGTAAATTGTATGGAGTAAAAGTTACTGGTCATACAGAAGAAACAGATGGAACTGTGATTCCAGACAACACTGCTTTTACTTTAGTAGAGATACCAAACGTCAAAGATACTACTGGTGCTTATGTACAAGCTAAGAGTGTTGAATTGGGTGTTACCGCATTTAAACGTCCTGAGGATGGTAATTGGAACCCAATGTCACCAAACGATTTCTATTTTGTGACTACAAATAGTTTTTCTGGACCAAGTAGAATGTATCGTTTGAGATTTTCAAATTCTTCAAATCCAACATTAGGAGGAACGATTACTCCAGTATTGGATGGAACAGAAGGTCCAAAAATGATGGATAACCTTACGATTGATAAAAATGGATATGTATATATTCAAGAAGATCCAGGAAATCAAGCGCATATTGCAAAAATATGGCAATACAATATTGCTAATGATACGATCGTAGAAATTGCGAAACATGATGCAGCAAGAGTTGTAACAGGTGGTGCTAATTTTGTTACCCAAGACGAAGAGTCATCAGGGATTGTTGATGTACAAGACATCTTAGGACAAGGAAGATTTTTATTGGTTGATCAAATTCACAAATCTATTGGAGGTGAGTTGGTTGAGCCAGGTCAAATCTTAGCAATGAAAGTAAACAATAGAAACGAAATGCCGTTGGCAGGACCAAGTACAAATGTTGCTCCTTTCGTTCAGTCAAGAGTGGCTAACACTACTTTCTCTTCTATTTTAACTGTAGGTGAACGCGCGAATAATGGTTATGCATTTACAGGAATTCCTGATGGAACTGGAGCATACGATAACGGAGATGGAACATTTACTTTCTTAGTGAATCATGAGTTGCAAAATACTGCAAGTATTGTTAGAGCACATGGTCAAAAAGGAGCATTCATTTCTAAATGGAAAATCAAAAAATCAAATTTAGAGGTGCTTGAAGGTTCTGATTTAATTCAAAATGTTAAGTTATGGAACAAAGCAACTCAAGGGTATGATTTATTCAATGCTGCTAATCCAAGTGCATCAACTGCTTTCAGTCGTTTTTGTGCAGGTGAATTAGCAAAACAAACTGCTTTCTACAATGCGGCGACTGGTAAAGGTACGTTAGATCAAATCATGATGAATGGTGAAGAAGCTGGAGCTGAAGGTCGTGCATTCGCTCACATTTCTACAGGATCTGAAGCAGGTACATCTTATGAGTTACCTTTATTTGGTAAGTTATCTTACGAAAATGCAGTGGCAAGTCCTAAAGCAAGTGACAAAACCGTTGTTGTAAGTACTGATGATGCAACAGGAGGTCAAGTATATGTTTATGTAGGTACGAAGCAAACTACTGGTTCAACTGTTGAAAAAGCTGGTTTAACAAATGGTAAATTGTACGGTGTTAAAATTAATGGTTTAACAAGCGAATCTGATGGTTCTGTGATTTCAGACAATACACCATTTACATTGGTAGAAATTCCAAATGTAAAAGATACTTCAGGTGCTTATTTAGAAGCTAAAAGTGTTGAATTAGGTGTTACTGCTTTCAAACGTCCTGAAGATGGTAATTTTGATCCAAGTGCACCAAATGATTTCTATTTTGCAACGACAAATGGATTTACTGCTCCTTCAAGAATGTACCGTTTACGTTTTCAAAATGTTGAAAATCCAGAATTAGGAGGTACAGTAACAGCTGTATTGAATGGAACAGAAGGTCCAAAAATGATGGATAACTTAACTGTTGATAAATATGGTCAAGTATTTATCCAAGAAGATCCAGGAAATCAGTCGTATAATGCTAAAATTTGGAAATATACAATCGCTTCTGACTCGTTAACATTGATCGCTGAGCATGATGCAGAAAGATTCATCGCTGGAGGAACAGGTTTCTTAACGCAAGACGAAGAATCATCTGGTATTGTTGATATGAGTGATATCTTAGGGAAAGGTAAATTCCTTTTAGTTGACCAAGTTCATAACTCATTGGGTGGTGAATTGGTTGAGTACGGTCAAATGTTAGTGATGACTACTGCGGATACTTTATCAAACATTGCTGGTATCATTAAACCAACTTCTTGTGGTACTTCATTGACTGCAATGACAGATTATATTTATGGTCAAAGTGTTTCTGGAGCTACAGCTTACAGATTCAGAGTAACAAACACAGCTACCAATGCAGTACAAGTTTTAGAAAGATCTTCTTCTTTCTTCTCTTTGGCAATGTTACCTGCGAAAAGTTACGCTACTACGTATGCAGTTCAGATGGCTGTTAAAAAACACAACACTTGGTTCGCTTACGGTGAAGCTTGTAATGTAACAAGTCCTTCTGCTCCTGCAACTGCAATCGTTGATGCACAATGTGACATCACATTGGCTGCAATTAACACTAGAATTGATGCTAAAAAAGTAAACGGTGCAAATCGTTACAAATTTGAAGCTACTGCAAACGGTTCGCCTGTAAGTTTTACTTCAACTTCAACTGCATTTAACTTAACTCAGTTAGCAGGTGGTGCGAAATATGCTACGGCATATAGCATTAAAGTTGCTTTCAGTACAGACAATGGTGCTACGTTCAGTGATTATGGAACTGCTTGTACCATTACTACTCCAGCTGCTCCGTTAACGAAAGTAAGAGCTTCACAATGTGGTATTACACTTTCTACTGTGAATGCAGGTATCTATGCAGATCAAAAGTATGGTGCTACCACTTACAAATTCAGAATTAATAACAATGAAGGAACAACAGTAGAACAAGTTTCTGCTAATTACTACTTCAATTTATCAGTTCTTGCAGGTAATAAGTTTGGTAAAACATTTACCATTGATGTGGCTTATTCTACAGATGGTGGTGCTACTTATACTGCTTATGGTGACGATTGTAACATTACTACACCAGCGGCTCCATTGACGAAGGTTAGAGCTTCACAGTGTAATACAACTATTCCTTCATTGACGACAGGTATTTGGGCAGTAGCAATTACTGGAGCTAACAAATACAAATTCGAAGTAGTTGGAAACAGTCAAACACGTGAGTTGGAAAGTGCTTCAGCAGGTATTCGTTTAACTTCATTAGCTGGAGGTGTTTCTTTAGGAACAGTTTATACTGTAAAAGTAGCTTATAGCTTCGATGGTGGTGCAAACTGGTCTGCTTATGGTGATGCATGTACAATCACAACTCCTGCTCCAGGTAGAGAAGTTGCTGGTCCAAGTGCTCCATCTGCACTATCTGTTTATCCTAACCCATTTACATCAACTTTTAAAGTAGCGACTACTTTCGAAGGATTGGTTAATGTTAGAGTGATTGATTTAACTGGTAAATTAGTTGAGCAATTTGATGTTGAAGCTTCAGAATTAGTATCAAAAGAAATGGGTCAATCTTACGTTCCTGGAATGTATCAAGTGACAGTTTCTCAAGATGCACAAATTGAGAACTTCAAGATTGTTAAGAATGATTAATGATTAGAAGCATTGCTTCAGAAGGGCCGTCTCGTTGAGACGGCCTTTTTTGTTATTTAAAGATCTTCTTTTGTATTAAAATCACAGTTCTTTTCCTTGATGAAGAGAACCAACAAATCAAGGATGATGACAGTTATGAATTAAGGGTTATAATTTATAAATGAAGTTAATTTTTGTGCTTTTTAAGAGGATTTGAGTTGAATTGAGATTTCTGTTCTTTTGCTTGATCAAAAGAACCA
>CALPOI020000047.1 GCA_943325145.2 Candidatus Planktophila lacus
CCTCTGCAACCTTTCATCCAGGTAGCTAAATCTTCATCAAACCAAGCAATGTTTTGATTGTTAGAAAAGACCCATTTTCTGTTCGATGGTATAAAATCCCACGCTTTTCCTTTTTCAAAGTAGGGTTTACAAAAAGCTTCAAATTCTTTTTTCTCCCATCGTTCTTTTGGATCGGTTCCTAAGAAAACAAATTTTTCTCCTGTAATTTCAAAGTAAGCTTTAAAGTCTGCTTTGGTGGCTGCTTGATGCCAATGATCGACTAATGCATCTAATTCATTTATATTTTGAGCTCTTCCCACAATAGGGGAAATAAAAACGAGTAAAAAAAGAATTTTTTTAATCATGGTTTATTGATACTTTGCTGAATTTTGGAAAAGATAGTTTTTAATGACTGATTTTCTTTAAAGTTTATGTTTATTTGATTGTCGGATTTAAGTGCATTAATACGTTCTTTTGTTTCGGGATGTGTACTTAAATAGTTCATAAATCCATCTTCTCCTTCGCTTTCTCCATCTAAAATTTGCATAAGATCAACCATTCCTTTTGGACTTACTTTGTATTTTAACATGAAGTCTACCCCGTGTTGATCTGCTTCTGTTTCAAGCTCACGTGAATACCTCAATTGTTTTAATTGGCTAGCTTGGTCAAGAATACCCGCTGAAATACCAGAAATATCGCCAAACAAACCCGAAATAAAAATTGATGTAGCGGCGCTTCTACCCAAACTTTTTAAAGAATGCTGATGAGTGACGTGTGTAATTTCATGCGAAAGTAATGCGACTAATTCGTTGTAATGCTTCATCTTTTGAATGATACCCGTATACACAAAAATTTGCCCACCGGGAAGTGCGAAAGCATTTACAGTTGGTGAGTTAACCACTGTTATTTTAATTGGATAAGATTCTTTTATCTGCAAAGAATCAAGCAATTGATTTAATAATTTTGATGATTCTTTATTGATTTCTTCTGTTTGTTTGAAATTTTCAGCTATCGATTCACCCAATTTAATTTCAGTATCTTTCGGAACAAGCAATGTAGCCTTTTCACCTAACCAAGGTATTAATGTCCAGTACGAAAAAACACAAAGACAAAAAAACAAGAAAATTAATCCAATAATTATTGGGGTTTTCTTACGATACCATAAAACGTTTGACCTTCCTAGAAACGAATTTTTAGAAATTAATTCATAATATAAAAGAGCACTTTCACCAATGATTTCTATGGTTTTGTGTGGGTATTCACCGTATTTAATCGTTAATGTTGTGCCTGTTAATTCGTTTGAAATTAAATCGTTAATCTTCCAACAAATGATTTCTAAAGTGTCATCAAGTTGAATTAATATTTCTTCTTTGCGTACGTCAATTTTACAAGGCCATGCACGCGACGAAAGTCCATCAAAATACAGTATTTGTTCCATTAAATAATTGAAATATCTAACATTCCTGCGATATCATCACCTGATGCATCTTTGTACTCTTCTTCGGTTTGCAAGATAGAATCAGCATTAATATCTTCTTCAAATTCAATATTTTGAAATAAAACACGTGCGATTCTATTGATTGCGATACCTGTACCAATTCCAAATGTGAAAACCACTATTAAATAGTTAACTATTAATAATTTAAAAATTCCACCAGCTGTCAATGTAGAGCGTATATTAATTTCTTTACCATCTTGAATTATTTTGGTGTTGTTCACTTCGAACATTATTCGGTTCTTATAGAACCAAAATGAATAAATTCCAATTGTAAGTATCGAAAAAATTATCCCTTTCAAATTGATTAAAAACAAATCAACTCCTTTTCCTACAAAAGTGAATTGAATGCTCCCGAAGCGTATGTTGCTTCTTGTATATTTATTCAAAGCGACACGCATCCATGAACTATATATACCAAAAGTTAGGATTGTTAACAGAATATTTTTCAGGTAAATTCCATATATCTCCTTCAAATTCCCTCGGTAACCAAAATGAATGCCTCTCCATGAAGTGCGCGATAATCTATACTTTAAAGTACCATGCAGTGCCAAGGGAATCAAGGCAAAAAAACCAAGGTTAAATACAATTATGCCTACGTAAACCAATGTGGGATTATTTGATGTATAACTAAATAATAAAAACGCATACAAAACACCAATTATCAAAAGAGCTTTAATAAATCCTTTAAACACTTCTTTTCCAGTTCCATGAAAAACAAAACGTGAATTCATATACTCTGTTTCATTGTACATGTATTTTAATTCTTTGACTTTTGCCCAAGGATAATAAAATCCTAATGTTATGATTTTAAGAATGTTATTTAAAATACGTAAACCAACTAAATCCCCATGATTTCCGTGAAATTTCAATGATTTTTTCCAAGTGTTGTACTCCATGTGTCTTTTTTATTTAAGCAAAAATAGATTTATTTTTTAAAAATCAATTGATTAGGTATCTATTGGGTTTTATTTAAGAATTATTTACATAATCTTATTTAACTACTCTCTAAATCTTTGTAATTTTGTTAAAGAATGTATTTTCATTCATAACTCATAATTCATCATTAATAATTTTAAAATATGTATCCAGCAGAATTAGTTGCACCAATGAAACAAGATTTAGTAAGCGCAGGTTTTACTGAATTATTATCAGCAGATGAGGTTGATAACACAATAAAAAATACACAAGGTACACTTTTAGTAGTTGTAAATTCTGTGTGTGGTTGTGCAGCAGGAAATATGCGTCCTGGTGTTAAATTATCAATTAATGGAGAGAAAGCACCTTCTAAATTAGCAACTGTATTCGCAGGTGTAGATCAAGAAGCAGTAGCTCAAGCTAGAAAACACTTTTTACCATATCCTCCATCTTCACCATCGATCGCATTATTTAAAGATGGTGAGTTAGTTCATTTCTTGGAAAGACATCACATTGAAGGAGGAACAGCACAAATGATTGCCGAAAACTTACAAGAAGCTTACAACGAATTTTGCTAGTAGTTGTAACTTATTTGATTTCAGCTTCTTTTTAAGTAAAATTTGATTGATTATAAGGGTGTCCGATTTCGTGGCACCTTTTTTAATGAATAGAATTGATGTTCTTTTTTAATCGTAAATTATATGTTCATAGATACACACACACATTTATATTCCTCACAATTTGACGTTGATCGAGAGACAGTCATTCAACGTTCCATTGATAATGGTGTAGAAAAATTATTATTGCCCAATATAGATCGTTCTTCAATTCAAGGAATGTTAGAACTTCAACATAAATATCCCGTCAATTGTTATGCGATGATGGGTTTGCATCCTTGTTCGGTCACTCAAAATTGGGAGCAAGAATTAGCAGATATTAAATCTTTAATGCAAAACGAAAGAATTATAGCAATTGGGGAGATAGGTGTTGATTTGTATTGGGATAAAACTTTTTTGGAAGAACAAAAAGAAGTATTTAGACGTCAAATTGCTTGGGCGAAGGAATTTCATTTACCAATTGTGATTCATGCACGTGATTCATTTCCTGAGATTTTTTCAGTGTTAGACGAAGTCAATGATGACCATTTAACTGGTGTTTTTCATTGTTTTACAGGGTCGAGTGAGGAGGTTGCAAAAATTCAATCCTACGGTGGATTTAAGTTCGGTATTGGAGGAGTACTTACTTTCAAAAAATCAGGATTGGATGAAGTTGTAAAAAACATACCAATTGAAGAAATAGTTTTAGAAACTGATGCTCCTTATCTTGCTCCATCTCCACACAGAGGAAAACGAAATGAAAGTGCTTATTTACCTTTAATAGCATCAAAGTTGTCCGATATTTTTGAAATTTCAGAACATGAGATTGCACGTTTAACTACTCAGAACGCAGTTCAGCTTTTTGGATTATAATTTATAACTTTGGTTCATGGAACGACCAAAAGTACTTATCATATATACAGGGGGGACAATCGGAATGGTGAATGATCCTGATACAGGGATGTTGACGGCATTTAATTTTGACCATTTATACCAACAAATTCCTGAAATCAAACGCTTGAATGTTGATTTGCAAACAATTTCGTTCGAACATCCTGTTGATTCATCTGAAATGAATCCAGAGTATTGGAAACAAATTGCGGAAATAATTTACTTGAATTATGATAAGCATGATGGATTTGTTGTTTTACATGGCTCGGATACAATGGCCTATAGTGCATCCGCATTAAGCTTTATGCTTCAAAATGGATCGAAGCCGATTATATTAACAGGCTCGCAATTACCAATCGATGAAATTAGAACAGACGGTCGTGAAAATGTGCTTACATCCATAGAAATTGCTGCATCTAAGAATGCAGATGGCACTTCTAAGATCAACGAAGTTGCGATTTATTTTGAAAATAATTTATTTCGTGGAAATCGAACGACTAAGGTTTCCGCTAATGCCTTTGAGGCTTTTAGTTCGCCAAATTTCCCACCACTTGCTACCGCAGGTATTGCCATCGATTTTCATTTTAATAGCAATTTAAAAAATGAATCTCTTCGCCTCTTTACTGAATTTGATAATCGGGTGGCATTGTTGAAAATTTTTCCTGGATTCAATGCTGCTGTCTATCAAAGTTTATTCAATATTGATTGTATAAAAGGTATTGTTTTAGAAACATTTGGCGCTGGTAATGCTCCAACGGATCAACAATTTGATGATTTAATCTCTTCATACATTGAACAAGGTGGCATCGTTTTAAACATAACGCAATGTAGTAGCGGATCAGTTCAACAAGGGTTGTATGAAACGAGTTCTTTTTTTCAAAAAGTAGGTGTGATAGGAGGGGGAGATATGACAACAGAAGCTGCGATAACGAAATTGATGTATGCGTTAGGCAATACCTGTTCGTTAGAAGAAACAAAAAAATTGTTGAATCAAGACCTTGCCGGAGAAATTTCAATAAAATAAACGCGTTATTTTCTCTTTTATGATTACATTTGCGTTCATCATTTTTGATGTTTGTTGACGGTATGTTGTTTCGGCGATTGTTTTAAGCAGCTTACTATAATTATGGAGAGGTGTCCGAGTGGTTGAAGGAGCACGCCTGGAAAGTGTGTATAGGTCAAAAGCTTATCGGGGGTTCGAATCCCCCTCTCTCCGCATTACTTTATTGATTCCCAATTTCCATCGTAATTTATTTTTCAGTCAAAGAACGTTTAAATTATCCTTTAAAATAACACTTTAATATGTTAACAAATTGTTAATTGAAAATTAAAGACATTACGATTCAATCCAAAGATTTTATTTAAAATTTTAGGTTTATCAGTCCAAACCCTTAATTAACAATAAGACTGATAATTAACATATATTTTTGAGAAATTATAAAGTCTATTAAAAAAGTAGGAAAAAATTATTTTTCTGAATTTGAACAATAAAAAGTTTTATGTATGTTTGTCGAAAAAATTATTAAACCATTTAAATTTTATAGTGATGAGCAAAAAACAAAAGACATCAGGAGGATTTACTTCGTTAGCAGCATCAATTGCAGTTGCGATTTCATTAATCCTAGGTATTGTAATTTATAAATTCATTTTTGGAGATCCAGGAAATTTCGTGGATGGCGATCCAACTGCTGAACCATTAGAAGGAAACTTCATGGGGATTATCTACAAGGGAGGTATCATTGTACCTGTTCTTGTTGCAATGAACTTAATTGTAATCATCTTTTCTATTGAGCGTTTCATTACTTTGTCGAAAGCAAAAGGTAAAGGAAGAACTGATAAATTTGTTGAAGATATTCGTGAAAAATTAGAGAATAAACAAATTACAGAAGCAATTGCTGCTTGTGATGCACAAAAAGGTTCTTTAGCGAATGTTGTTCGTGCAGGTTTAGAGAAGTATGAGCACATTGCTGCTGATGCAACTTTGGAAAAAGATCAAAAAATTGAATCTTTGAAAAAAGAATTAGAAGAAGCTACTTCTTTAGAGTTACCGATGTTATCTAAAAATTTAAGTGTACTTTCTACTTCTGCTTCTATCGCAACTTTAATCGGTTTGATCGGAACAGTATTAGGTATGATTCGTGCATTTGCTGCGATGTCTCATGGTACTCCAGATACTTCTGCATTAGCAACAGGTATCTCTGAAGCACTTATCAATACTGCGTTTGGTATCTTCGCATCTACTTTAGCAATTATTTTCTACAACTTCTTCTCTACTAAGATTGATACAATGACTTACAGTATGGATGAAGCTAGTTTCTCAATTGTTCAAGATTTCAGTGCGAAAAATAAATAATTAGTCAGCTACATAAAAATAACAGAAGATGCCTAAAATTAAAGTACCAAAACATTCACCATCGATTGATATGACTCCGATGGTTGACTTGGCATTCTTGCTTGTAACATTCTTTATGCTTGCTGCTAATTTTCGATCTAATGAACCTGTAGATGTTGAAACTCCTTCAAGTATCAGTGATAAAATTATTCCTGAAAACGTTTTGTTGGTGACAATTGATAAAGGTGGTCGAATTTTTGTGAACCTAAGTCATACAGAAGCTAGAAAAGAAATGTTGCAAAATATGAGCGCTAAATACAAAGTTGCTTTTACGGAGAAACAAATTGAAGCTTTTGCTGGTATGTCTAGTTTTGGTTGTTCGATGCAAGAATTGCCAAAGTATATCGAGATGTCTGGAGAAGAGCGTAAACAGTTTAATACCATCGGTATTCCTGCAGATACTACTAATAATCAATTGAAAGATTGGATTTTTTACGGAAATATTGCAGCGTTAAATACTGGGAAAACGAAATACGAAGAAGCTTCTTTGAATGGTTTAAATCCTGAAATAAACGATTTTAAACCTAAATTTATTTTGAAAGTAGACGGTAAAGCTGTTTACTTACATGCTCAAAATGTGATCAATACATTTAGAGATTTGAATTTAAATAACTTGAATTTTATCACGTCTGCGGAGCAAGCTCCTCAATAATTAGAGAAAAATGGCAGAAATAGCAGAAGGCGGTGGCGGTGGCCACGATAAAGGGAAGAAAAGGGCAAAGAAAGCGTCTACTAAAGTGGATATGACTCCAATGGTGGATTTGGCTTTCCTTTTGTTAACTTTCTTCGTACTAACTTCTACTTTTAGTAAACCTAAAGTAATGAGTTTGGTATATCCTGCAAAACCGAAACCTAATGAGGTTATTCCTCCAGCTAAAGTGAATAATGGTATTACGTTTTTGATTTCTGAAGATAAAATTTACTACTACCAAGGTCAATTTTATACACCTGGAAATCCTGATGGAAAACCTGCAACTGAGCTGAAGGAAACTAATTTTGGTCCTACAGGTTTGAGAAAATTACTTGCTGACTTGAATTCAACGGTTCTTAAAAATAAAGAAGGTCTTGATAAGCAATTGAAAAGCAAACAAATTCAAGACACAACTTACGAACGTATGTTGAATGAGTTCAAAGGAAGTAAGGAAGCGTTGAAAGTTTTGATAAAAACGGACGACAAAGCGACTTGTAAGAATTTCATTGATTTAGTGGATGAATTAAAGATTGCTCAAATTGGAGTAATCGCTCCAGTAGATTTATTGAAGAGTGAACAAGATTTAATGAAAGCAAAACAATAAGAGTATGACAGTAATTATTTGTGTTGCCCTAGTAGTAGCTGGAGTGTCGTTATACGATTATTTCGCAGCACGAAGATGGCAACAAGTCACATCGAGCGATAGGAACGAGATTGTTTTTGCCAACAGAAATAAAGAATATGGTGCATATATCTTAAGAAGAGATTATGACAAACGTATGGTTTTAATTATGGTTGGTGTTGCTACAACGATTGGTTTAACTTTCGGGATTTTTACATACATTAAAAATATGCCTGAAGAAGTAATCGAAGAACCAAAAGTTGATACAACAAACATTGCAATCCCTGCTCCTCCTGAAGAGGATTTACCACCTCCACCAAAGGAAGAACTTCCTCCACCTGAAGAAAGAACGATTGCGTTTCCTCCTCCAGTAATCGTTGACATACCTGTTGAAGATGAAGTTCCTACTCAAGAGGCGATTGCTGATACAAAAGCATCTACCAAAACTGTAGAAACAGATAATGAAAGTTGGTCCTCAGAAACAGGTCCAACAGAGGAAAAACCTCAGGTTGTTGAAACAAAAGAAGAAGAAATTCTTGAGTTTATTGACGAGGATGCTGGATTTCCAGGAGGTCCTGCAGCTATGCAACAGTGGATCTCTAAGAATGTACAATACCCTCAATCTGCTATTGAGTTAGGTGAACAAGGAAAAGTATATGTCTCTTTCGTTGTTGAACCAGATGGAGCTATCAGTAACGTTGTTGTTGAGCGCGGTGTATCTGATGATTTAGACAGAGAGGCAAAGAGAGTTGTTCGATCTATGCCTAGATGGAAAGCTGGTAAAAATAATGGTAAAGCGGTAAGAGCGAGATGTCGATTACCAATTGCATTTAACTTACAATAATTTTTAAGGGTGTCCGTTTTACGAGACACCCTTTTTTATAACAAGGTGATTTACTTTGTTTTTCTTTAGATTATCAAACATCCAAAGAAATCTTTCAAACTAAAATTTTCAATAGCTCATTTTGACCATGAAAATTATTTCTGCATTATTAGCATCTTTCACGATCATTATTTGCTTGATATTAATTTATTTTTTAGCATCAAGTGATTTGTTAATGGATCGTTTGGTTGGTACTAAAAGGTTAATTATGATTGCGGTTTTAGCAGTTTATTCAATATTTAGAATTTTTAAGTTATACCGCATACTAAAACAAAAAGATTAATTCTACTTTTGTACCCAAAGTAATCGTTGAGAATATGACAAAATTCAGTGTGACAATTTTTGTATTAATCGTAGGTTTACTGCTATCTTGTAATTCACACGATAATCCACTCGCATATCAAACGGATACACACGGAAGAGGAAAAACCAAAATATTAATCGAAGAGTCTTTTAAACGTTTATTTGACACGAGTATTTATACGTTTCAAAGTCAATATCCTAAGGCTACAATTGAGCCGATATACAAAACAGAAAGCGATGCTATTTTATCATTTTATAAAAATGAATCTAAAACAATCGTAATTTCTAGGGATTTTACAGAAGAAGAAAAAAAGAGTTTAAAGAGTAAAAAAGTTGAAGTAAGAAGTGATAAGATTGCAACTGACGCAATTGCAATTATAGTACACCCTTCAAATAAAGACACATTGTTTACGTTAGATGAGTTAAAATCAATTTTAACAGGTAAACAAGTGTCATGGAATTCATCTCGTCAACCGATTAAGGTTGTTTACGACAATATTAATTCTGCCAATTACAATTATCTAGTTAATTTTTGCGGTTCTGAGAATAAGTCGAATAATGTTTTTGCTGTGAAATCGAATGAGGAAGTGATTAAATATGTTCAAAAAACACCAGGCGCATTAGGTGTTATCGGATTAAACTGGATCAGTGATCTAAATGATTTTGACGTTAAAGATTTTTTAGAAGGAATTAAAGTTGCCGCAATTGCGAAAGATAAATCTTCTGATTATTTTCAACCTTATGCTGGTTTTATGTACACCAAAGAATATCCTTTAATTCGAGATATTTGGATGATTAACAAAGGCCGAAAGTCAGGACTTAATACTGGATTTGTCTTATTTATGACAAGTGAAATTGGTCAGACCATTATTCAAAAGTCGGGTTTAGTTCCTGCGAATTCTCCAGTGAGGTTAATTCAATTTAAAGCAGAATAATTAGGCACGTTATTTGTAAATAGAACTTTAAAATAATATAGGATTTATAAACTTGATTTTTAAAAACTAATTTTTAATATAATTATGAAAATTTCTAAAATAGTAAGTGTTGCTCTCTTATTAAGTGCTTCAGCTTATGGGCAAAATTCTTTACAGAACGCGATTAAAAATACCGATAACGAGTTATTTACTGAGGCTGAAAAACAGTTAAAGACATTAATTGCGTCTGAACCACAAAACGACTTAAATTATTTTTATTTAGGTGAGAATTTTTATGCTCAAAAAGAAAAAGATTCTGCAGTAGTCTATTGGAAAAAAGCGTACAATGTTGCTCCAAATTCCTTATTTGCAAAGGTTTCATTGGCAAAATCTTTATTGGTTGAGGGTAAAAGAGAAGATGCTAAAATGATACTTTCTGAGGTTATTAAACCAAAAACTAAGAATTCTGAATTATTAAGTCTTGTTGCTAAAACTTATTTAGTTACTGACACTAAAAATTTCGATGAAATTATCGATTTTTTAAAACGTGCAATCGAATTGGATGCTAAAAACGAAACAAATTATCTATTGCTAGGTGATGCGTTGTTGGCTCAAACTCCAACCAATGGTAATAATGCGATTCGTGAATACAATAAAGTATTAGATATTAATCCTAAATCACCAAGAGGTCTTGTTAGAATTGGTAAATTATACCAACGTGTTAATGCTGATTCATTAGCGAATGCAAATTATCAAGAAGCGCAAAGAATTGACCCAACTTATGCTCCAGCATATAGAGAAAATGCGGAATTGTTTTTGAACATTAATAAACCTAAAAAAGCAATTGAAAATTGGAAAAAATACCTTGAATTAAATAACAGTTTAGAAGCAAGATACCGTTATTCTACTGCATTATTCTCAGGAAAACAATATTGCGAAGCAATTACAGAATTATTGAATTTAAAAAACAGTGCGTTTACTAATTTATTTGTAGAGCGCATGTTAACTTATTCATATGCAGAATGTACTACTGACAAAGAGAACGCGAATAAAGGTCTAGTTTCATCTGATGAGTTTTTCAGAATTACACCTACTGATAAAATCAATTATTTAGATTTTATTTACAAAGGAAAATTATTGTCTAATTTAGGTAAAGATTCTTTAGCTTTATTTGAATATGAGAAAGCGATTAATTTGGATATTCGCGCTAAGAAAGATGTTTCAGGAATCATGGCATCGACTTATTTAAAATTAAAAAACTACTCTAAGGCAATTGAAAATTACGAATACAAAAGAGCAAATGATAAATTGACACCGACGGAGTTATTTGAGTTAGGTCGTGCTCATTTTGTTGGGATGAAAAATTATGTGAAAGCAGATAGCGTATTCATGGCATTGAACGAGGTTTCACCTTCTTTTGCTCCAGGTCATTATTGGAGAGCGTTGAGTAATCATCAGTTAGACTTATCAATGGAGAAATGGTTAGCAAAACCTTTTTACGAAAAAACCATTCTAGCGATCAAAGTTGAAGATAGATTAAAAGGGAATAATAAAAAGATGAGCATCGAATCAGCTCAATACTTAGGAGGATATTATGAAAGATCATCTGAGAAAGATATAAATAAAGCAAAAGAATATTGGAAAATTGTTGCAGAACTTGATCCAACCAACGAATCTGCTAAACAGTTTTTGAATAAAAACAAATAATCAATTTTTGATTCTAATTCATCGGAGCGCAATGTTAATTGCGCTTTTTTTGTACGTCATTTATTAATATTGTGATAAAATTTATCAAATTCATCAGTTGATATTAGCTAACTTTACAATTAAATAATATAAATCTTAAATTATGATTTCAGAAATAAAAAAACACACACAAGAAACAAGCCTCGTTTTTGTTCTTGGAAAAAAGAATTATTTATCAGAGGAAGAAAATGCAAACATTTATGAATTTGCTTCAAATTTTATTGCAGGTACTGAAGAATTTGATTATTTAAAAACAGGAAGTCAATTTGTGTTTTTTGTAAAAGAGTCCGATTCAAAAGAAAAATTAAGAGTTGCAGGTCATAAAGTCAG
>CALPOI020000048.1 GCA_943325145.2 Candidatus Planktophila lacus
AGTAAGAAGAAAGATATCAACCAACCCTTACTGGAAGACATCAAAAAATATATTTCTGTTGAAAAAAATAAAATAGAAGAAAGTAAACGTACAGAAGAACTCAAAGCGAACGCCAAAATAAGCACGAAACCTCAACCAAAAAAACAACGTGTCAACGAACCTAAAAAAGACCCCTATTTACGCGATAAAATCACAGTAGGCTCAACAGTAAAACTCATTGAAACAAAACAAACTGGCACCATTGAAGCAATCAATGGTTCTCAATGTATCGTGGTATTTGGCTTTCTTAAAATGAAAGTTGAAAAAGAAAAACTAATGTGGATCAAATAAAAAAATCCTTTGAAAATACGCGATGCTGATATGAAAATTAAATTTTAATAACGGATAATTCTTCGTAATTTCAGCGCTAAATTTTAAAAAAATAAACTATGACAATTGAAACAAACATGGTTGTTTCCTTGAATTACAAGCTTACCAATCACAACACAGGAGAACAAATTGAAGAAACTACCTCTGAAAACCCTATGGTATTTTTATACGGTGTTCAATCAATCATTCCTGAATTCGAAGAAAATATCGCTGGTAAAAAAGTAGGTGAT
The DNA here is from genome assembly GCA_943325145.2 of Candidatus Planktophila lacus. Classification (GTDB taxonomy): domain Bacteria; phylum Bacteroidota; class Bacteroidia; order Flavobacteriales_D; family Crocinitomicaceae; genus CANHVK01. The sequence goes on from CALPOI020000048.1 coordinate 600, forward strand.
GCTTTTAAATTCTGGATTGAAAGCGACAATGCATATGGTCAACCATCTGAAGAACAAATCGTAATGATTCCTTTGAACGTTTTTCAATTAGAAGATGGTAAAATCAACGAAGAAGAAATATTCGTTGGATCAGTTGTTCCAATGTCTGATAACGAAGGGAATAGATTAGTTGGACAAATTCTTGATATCACTGAAGAATTTGTTAAGATGGATTTTAACCACCCATTAGCTGGTAAAGACTTACATTTTGAAGGTGTGATTTTAGAAGTTCGTCCTGCAAGCGAAGAGGAATTAGCTCATGGTCATGTTCATGGCGAACACGGTCACCAACATTAATCGAAGGAATAAACTTGTAATGTTTTACTATCAACACTAACCAATAACTTATGAAAAGTATTACTGTTCAAGAATTAAAACAATTAATTGATTCCAATGAATCCTTTCAATTAATTGATGTGAGAGAAACTTATGAAAATGAAATTTGCTCTTTGAATGGATTATTAATTCCAATGAATGAAATCCCAGGAAGAGTTGATGAATTAGCAAAAGAAACGAAGGTAGTTGTACATTGTCGCTCTGGAAAACGCAGTGCTAATGTAATTGATTTCCTAGAACAAAATTATCAATTAACCAATCTTTACAATTTAGAAGGAGGAATTCTTTCATGGATCGAGGAAATTGATCCTTCAATGGAAAGTTATTAATTTTATTCTATAAAACCCACATATTAAATTCGCTCAGCTTTAATATGTGGGTTAATATTGTTTTTCTACATAATTAGCTATCTTTGTAAAAAGTTGTAATTCTCTTCTTACGCATAGCTTGAACAAACCGTTCAATTATCCATTTGGCGTTTCTTATATCTTTTTAGTCTTTATTTAAAGACGAATTTATTTATTAATAAACCTTTATGGCAAAATCACAAGAAACTTACAACAAAAAAGAAAAAGAAAAATTACGTTTAAAAAAACGTAAAGACAAGCTTGAAAAAATGAATGAGCGTAAAGCAAATCCTTCTTCAGGTGGTCTTGACAGTATGATTGCGTATGTAGATGAGAACGGACATATATCTGACACTCCTCCTACAACAATCAAAAGAAAAATTGATGCGAGCACTATAGAAATTAGTATTCCAAAACGTATCGACGACGAAGTTCCTGCAGAACATAAAGGAAGAATTGACTTTTTTAACGATCAAAAAGGATTTGGTTTTATTAAAGAACATGAAACCAATGAAAAATATTTTGTACACGTAAATGGATTAATTGACCGTATTCAAGAAGGCGACGTAGTAACATTCGAACTTGAACGAGGTATGAAAGGAATGAATGCAATTAAAGTGAAAAAAGTATAGAACTACTTTTATTTAAAATATTTTTCGTACTTTAAGGTATGAAATTTAAGATTGGCATATCAGAAACTCTATTAATTATCGCTTGTAATTTGCTCACGGGCTTTACAATTCATACAATAATAAAGGAAGGAAAGTCATTACCACTAATTATAATTTTAGTTGTAACTTTTGGGATAAGTCTAATAATCTTGTTTAAAAACAGACAGATTGAAAAATAAAACGGGGGAATTATCCCCCGTTTACATTTAATAAATAGTGATTAAAACCCTCTATTCTTCTTTATATTCTCATACGCCTCTTGGATCTTTTGAAATTTTTCTTTCGCTCCCTTTTGGTACTCCTCCCCCATTGATGCAACTTTATCCGGATGGTATTTGATTGCCATTTGTCTATATGCTTTTTTCACCTCATCATCTGTCGCTGAAGAAGTTATACCTAAAATTGTATAATCTGAGTCTACACTTCGATAAAACATATTTTTTACCGAGTCGAAATCTGCAGAAGACACACCTAATAATTGAGCAATAGAAGACAATACTGACATCTCACTTTCTGAAACATGTCCATCAGATTTAGAAATCCCAAATAAATAATGAATTAATTGCACTCTAACCTCCTCCTGAGTACGCAACTTTATATCGTAACAAATTCTACTTAAAGGAATATCATTTGTATCTAAGTATTGTTTTAATACTTGTAAATATGAAGCTCCATTTGAACCAAACTGTTGATTGATAAAACCCTTTACGTAGTTCAATTCAGATTTTAACACCTTACCATCTGCTTTCATAACTGCGGCAGAAAGCGCCATGATCATTGCACCAAAATCATTGGTCGTTGCACGTTGTTGGTAAAAATTGAATGCATCATCAGCAGAACCAAATCCTTGGCTAGAGTTGGTGCCACCATTTTTGGCTAACTTTCTGTAATTATCAATGAATGTTCCAATTGCAAATCCAATAATGGCTCCAAAAAAATTTCTTGTTGCAAAAAACACAACAACAGCTAAAATAAATTTAAACAAAATAAAAAAATTAAATAAAAAAATAAACCGCAAAGATACTTTGCGGTTTTTAAAATCAAGTGAAAAAAATTATACTAATTCAATACTTCTTTCGATGAATTTATTTAAATCCTCTCCTTTCAGCAATCCTTGAGAAAGTAATGCTAAATCAGCCAATTGTTTTGCTTTTTCTTGACGAGCTGAATCATCAGTATTGCTCAACAATTCTTCTACCTTCGGGTGATTACTATTTACTACCAATTGGTACATTTCAGGAAATGCTCCCATGAAACCGCCACCACCTGTTCTTTGTTGCTCCATCATACGACGAATAAACTCTGGTTGGGTAATAATAATAGGTGCTTCTTGAGAACTCATGCTTTCAAATTCAACTTTGAACTTGTCTTTATTAATAGAAGATTCAAACAATGGTTTTAACTTTTCCTCGTCCTCTTTTGTAAGTTTAGATGGAATCTCTTCTGTTTTCTTAATTAACTTATCTAATGTGTCAGCATCAACTCTTGCAAAAGAAAGATTTTCATTTGCCATCTCCATTTTTTGAATCCAATGAGGTACCAATGGTCCGTCTAATACAACAACATCATAACCTCTATCTTTCGCAGACTTAACAAATCCAAAATGAGCATCTACATCATGCGTGTACAATACAACTACTTTATTGTCTTTGTCAGTTTGCAACGGTTTTATTTTATCAATGTATTCTTCAAGTGTATGATAAGTACCTTCTGAAGATTTTAATAAACTAAAAGTTTTAGATTTTTCAGCGAATTTCTCGTCAGACAATGTTCCGTACTCAACAAACAACTTAAGATCATCCCATTTTTTCTCAAAATCAGCACGGTCTTTCTTGTACATTTCGGCAAGCTTATCCGCTACTTTTTTAGTGATGTGAGAAGATATCTTTTTAACATTTCCATCCGCTTGTAAATAAGATCTAGATACATTTAAAGGAATGTCTGGAGAATCAATTACACCGTGTAACAAAGTTAAAAACTCAGGAACGATTTCCGCTACGCTATCTGTAATAAATACCTGATTAGAATATAAATTAATTTTATTTCGTTGAATCTCTACATTTTCTTTAATCTTCGGGAAATATAAAATACCTGTAAGATTAAATGGGTAATCAACATTTAAGTGAATATGAAACAATGGCTCTTCAAAAGTCATTGGATACAATTCTCTGTAAAAAGATTTATAATCCTCGTCTTTTAAATCAATTGGCGCTTTCGTCCATGCTGGAGAAACATTGTTTACTTGATTTGGAACATCAATAGAAACTCTTTTAACATTTCCATTCTCATCTTTCTCTCCTTCAGGAGAATCTATATATTCAGCTTTAGTACCAAAAACTACTGGAATTGGTAAAAATTTACAGTATTTATCTAAAATACCTTGAATACGTGATTTTTCTAAAAATTCTTTAGACTCCTCAGTAATGTACAATACGATATCTGTACCTCTTTCTGTTTTTTCAATTTCAGTAATCGTGTATTCAGTTGTTCCGTTACTTTCCCACTGAACAGCTTGAGCACCTTCATAACGTCCTAAAGTTTTGATGACTACTTTTTCAGCAACCATAAAAGCAGAATAAAAACCTAAACCAAAATGTCCGATAATGTTCTCTGCTCCTTCTTTACCTTGGTATTGTTTTACAAATTCTTCAGCACCTGAAAATGCAATTTGATTGATGTATTTATCAATCTCTTCTGAAGTCATACCAATACCACGATCACGAATCGTCAATGTTTTTTCATCAGCATTTAAGATTACTTCAACTTTCAATTCACCTAGTTCGCCCTTGTATTCACCTGTAGTAGTCAAGACTTTCAATTTTTGAGAAGCATCTACAGCATTAGAGACTAACTCTCTCAAAAATATTTCATGATCAGAATACAAGAATTTTTTAATGATTGGAAAAATGTTTTCCGTCTGTACATTAATGTGACCTGTTTTCATAGTTTTTATTTATAATTAAAATTTATACAGAGGCAAAAGACAATGATTATGCCATTGATTTGAAAGTGACAAATTGTCAGACTTCAATCAAAAATAAATCAAACTGATCCAACAATGTGTAAAAAAAGTTACGGAAGTAGATTAACTAAAAGCAGAAATAACTGCATACATAATTGCAATTAGAAAAGTAGTCAAAGCAACTTTTTTAAGTTCTGGATCAAAATCTTTCTCTTCTTGTGTATTATTTACTTTTTGCAAATGAAGTGTAAGAATACAAAATGGAATTAAAAAAAGATATCTAAAAGTATTTAATTCTTGAAGAAAAAACACCGCGCTTATTATTGCAAGCAAAACTAAAAAAAAGTGATAAACTTTAGCCTTGCTTTTCCCTAACTTGACAACGAGAGTTATTTTGTTTGATGACTTGTCATTCACTTGATCGCGCATATTGTTTAAATTCAATACTGCTGTACTCAACAAACCAATTGTAATTGCTGGAAAAATAATTTCAGGATTAAATGTTTTTGTATACAATGTATAAGAACCCAAAACACTCACTAAACCAAAAAACACAAACACAAACAAGTCACCAAAACCATGATAACCATACGCCTTTTTTCCAACAGTGTAAGTAATTGCAGCAATTACACATAAAACAGCTAATAATACATACATCCATATAACTTGTTTTGTCATGCCTACAGCACTAATACGGATTAATATTGCCGCTGAAACCAAGGATAAAAAAGTGAAAATTGCAACCGCTAATTTCATTGCCTTCATTGAAATTTCTCCTGACTGGACTGCACGCATTGGCCCAACGCGAAATTGGTTATCAGTACCTTTTTGGGAATCCCCTAAATCATTCGCTAAATTGGATAAGATTTGAAAAAATAACGTTGTTAACAAAGCAAAAACGAATATATAACCGTCCCAAAAACCTTCTTTCTTAGCTAAAAAAGAGCCTAAAATAATTCCAGATAGAGACAATGGAAGGGTGCGTAATCTAAAAGCTTTTAACCAAGATTGAATCATAAAATAAAATATTGAGCCGTAAAAATATTAATAAAAATTTTGGAGTGATGGATAACAAAATACAAATAGAACAAAAAATGATTTTATATTTTGATAATCACATAATCTTCTTCGTTTATTAAGCAAACAAGAAAGGAATAAGTTCAAAAAGTCTTTTGTATATTCGTAGCTTTGATATTACACAGAATTTGTATGAGTAATCGAATTACTTCATTGTTTGGCATAAAATACCCCATCATTCAAGGCGGGATGATTTGGTGCAGTGGTTGGGAACTTGCTTCAGCAGTATCAAACGCAGGTGGATTAGGAATTATAGGTGCTGGCTCAATGTATTCTGAAATTTTAAAAACACATATCCAAAAATGCAAAAGCGCTACTAATAAACCTTTCGGAGTAAATTTACCATTACTTTATCCCAACATTGATGAACATATCGCTACTATAATTGAAGAAAAAGTTCCAGTAGTCATCACATCTGCAGGCAACCCAAAAACTTGGACAAAAAAACTAAAGGACAACGGAATTAAAGTGATTCATGTTGTTTCAAGTTCAAAATTTGCTCTTAAAGCAGAAGAAGCAGGTGTCGACGCTATTGTTGCTGAAGGATTTGAAGCAGGCGGACATAATGGAAGAGAAGAAACAACGACACTTTGTCTTATACCTCAAGTAGCAAAAAGTATTCATGTTCCACTCATTGCCGCAGGTGGAATTGGGTCAGGTCAAGCTATGTTAGCAGTCATGAATTTAGGTGCAGATGGTGTACAAATAGGAACTCGATTCATTACATCAACAGAATCCTCAGCCAATCTTGCATTCAAAAATAGAATCCTTGAGTCTAAAGAAGGAGATACAATCCTAACACTCAAAGAACTTACACCTGTTCGATTGGTTAAAAATGAATTCTACAATCAAATAGCAAATGCGTATGAGAACAATGCTTCAGTCGATTCTCTTAAAGAATTACTCGGAAAAGGTCGCGCAAAAAAAGGAATGTTCGAAGGAGATTTAGTAGAAGGGGAATTAGAAATTGGTCAAGTATCAAGTACTATCAACAAAATCTTATCCGCTGAACAAATAATAAATGAAATTATTGAAGAATACCAAAAACAATTAAACGCTCAAGTTACCTCTAAATATATATTTGAATGATTCAATTTGAAAAATTTACATTATCCAACGGATTAAAAGTTATCTTTCACAAAGACCCAACAACACCGTTGGCAGTTATAAATACATTGTTTGATGTTGGCGCACGAGATGAATCCCCAGATAAAACTGGATTTGCACATTTGTTTGAACATTTAATGTTTGGAGGATCTATAAATATTGAAGATTTTGACGCGCCATTACAAAATGCTGGTGGAGAAAGTAACGCTTTTACATCCAACGATATTACCAACTACTACAATATAATTCCTGCTCAAAATATTGAAACAGCCCTTTGGCTCGAATCTGATCGTTTACTCTCATTGGCCTTCACAGAAAAAAGTCTTGAAACACAGCGAAGTGTAGTAATCGAAGAATTCAAACAACGTTACTTAAATCAACCATATGGAGATGTTTGGCTAGAATTACGACCACTTGCTTACACAACTCACCCTTATCAATGGGCTACTATTGGAAAAGAAATTAAACACATAGAAGACGCGTCAATGGAGGATGTTAAATCATTCTTTTACAAGCATTACACTCCAAGTAATGCCATCGTTTGTATAGCAGGGAATTTCGAGCTTGATTATGTAAAACAAATAATGGAAAAATGGTACGGAGATATTCCATCTGGAATTAAACCTGCTAGAATATTACCACTCGAACCAAAACAAGAAATTTTTAGAGAAAAAACAATAGAAAGTAAAGTTCCTTCAAATGCATTTTATTATGCATTTAAAATGGCTGAAAAAAAATCATTTGAATATTATGTTACAGACTTATTATCAGATGCTTTAGGAAGAGACAAATCTTCAAAATTGTACATATCTCTTCAGAAAGAATTAAAATTAGTGACCGAAATACATTGTTACATCACAGGATCTTTGGACAATGGATTACTTATTATTGAAGGTAAAATTGCACCAGGAGAAACTTTTGAAAAAATTGACTCTGGAATTTGGAAAGTACTTGAAGAATTAAAGAACAAATTATTAAGTGATTCTGATTTAGAACGAATTAAAAATAAAATCAGTACCTCTAAAGAATTTCAAGAGCAAGGATTATTGAATAGAGCAATGAATTTGTGTCTTTATGAATTACTAGGCGATGCGAATGGTGTAAATGAAGAGGCTTCTCTTTATGAATCAATCACAGCAGCGCATATTCACACAATAGCAAATGAAATTTTGATTACAGAAAATTGTTCATTACTTAAAATTAAAGCCATTCAAGAATGATAAATAGAACTTTAGCTCCAACAATTACATCTATCAATGAAATTTCATTTACTGCACCGAAAATTATTCCACTGAATCAACATGTGAACTTATTTTGGATGAGTGAAATTTACGATGAAACGACTCGGATTGAATTACATTTTGATGCAGGTACAATAAGAAGTGCAGAAAAAGTAGCAGGTTTTGTAAATAGCCTTCTTTTATCGGGCACACCAACTAAAAACAGTACTACAATCAATAATGAATTAGATAGTTTAGGTGTATTTACAGATATTGAAGTTGGTCAAGAAATCGCTGTTGTTTCCATCTACTGTTTAAGAAAAAATGCAGAAAAAGCATTTTCAATTATTTTAGACGCAATTACAAATGTAAATTTCGATGAAAACGAAATCGAAGATATTATAAGAGAAAAAAAACAAAACTTTCTTATTGGTTCTGAAAAAGTTAGTATTCTTTCTCGTCGAAAATTTCAAGAAAGTATTTTTGACAACTCAATCAATTATTCACGACAGTTGAAATTAGAAGACTTTGATACTATCACCAAAGAGTCTCTGATTGATTTTCACAAAGCGCACTATTTAAACGGATTGGTTAAAGTTATTATTGTAAGTCGTTTAGAAGAAGAAAAGATAGCACACATTGCAAAAACACTTACTGAATTCTGTGTCTCAACCCCTGTGAAATTTGAAGATAACTTCATCAATAAAAAAGGAAGAATCGACATTCAAAAATATGGTGCAATGCAAACTGCGATTAGAATTGGGATGCCTCTTTTCAATAAGAAAAATTCAGATTTCATTGATTTTCAAATTTTACAAACAATATTAGGAGATTATTTTGGTAGTCGACTTATGTCGAACATCCGTGAAGACAAAGGGTATACCTATGGAATTGGATGCGGAGTCTCGGAAACATTCGAATCTGGGCACTTTATAATTGCGACTGAAGTAGGCAAAGAATATGTTGAAGCAACGCTAAATGAAATAAAATTTGAAATTGAACGTTTACAACAAGAAGAAGTTGATAGCGATGAATTAACACTTGTAAAAAATTATTTACTTGGACAATTACTAAAAAGCGCAGACGGACCAAATGCAATGACAGACTTATTTATTGGAGCATTCAATCAAGGTAAAGATTTAACTTTTTATCAAGATGTTATTAATAGAATCAACGCTATCTCTGCAGAAGAATTAAAATTAACCGCAATAAAATATTTAAATTGGGAAAATTTGACAATTGTTACCGCAGGCTAACCATATCATGAAATCATTAATTTTATCTCTCATAGCTATACTTTCAGTAACAACTTTGTTTTCTCAACAGAATTCAAAAAGAAGCTGTGAAATAAATGCACCGAAGAGTATCTGTACGAATTATGATTTAAATGATAGTTCAGTTACCTTATCGTGGGGAGAAATTAATAACACACTTTCAAATTACAGTAAAACTGAAGTAAGATCTATTGAACACGGTCTTATTAAAACTACAAACGATATTACTATTCGTTCAACAAACGTTTCCAAAGTTTTTTTCTATGATCATTTTTATTTATTGATTTACTCTAGTTGTAGCAATTCATTTTCTTCAAGCGATACAATACAAACATTTACATTATCATTGACTAATCCGGCGGATGGGACTGCCGTTTTAAGATGGACTGAAAAAAAAAGTGTATCAAACTATATCATTGAAAAATCAAATTCAAACCAACCATGGGAAATTTTAACAACTTCTAAATCCCTTGAATTTATAGATACAATAACGGAGTGTTCTCCCACAAATTTCTCTTATCGAATAAAACTAAATGAGGAAGGTTGTTCTACCCAAACAGATGAAATAACGGGTGTATTCAAAGATTTGATTGCTCCCTACCCTCCAGAATTTTCTTCCATCACTTATGATACAACTCAACCTGGATTATTCATTCGTTGGAAAAAACCACAATCGAAAGATATTGCGGGAATAATCCTTTATAAAATTGAAAATAATCAAGCAACCACACTATCTGTTATCAATTCACCAACAAACAATGAAATTAATTTACCTTCGATAGATATCAAAAATCCATTTTCATACTCCATTGCTGCCTTTGATTTTTGTCCTTCAAGTAGCCCTCCAGCACCTCAAACTTCGGCTAAACAAACACAAATTCATCGACCAATGTTTTTGCAGAATACTTATAACATTTGTGAAAAACAAATAAAATTATCTTGGACCAATTATGTAGGATGGGAAGAAGTAACCAGTTATAGAATATTCTTAAAAAAAGAATCTGAAAACAACTGGAAATTGATTGATTCCACCTTGAATCAATTTTACAATTTTACAGCAGAACCAAATAAATCCTATCAATTCATCATTGAGGCCAAAGGTGCAAAACAAGAAAAAGCATTTTCAAACAGTATTTTTCAATTCTCGAATACTCCACAAAAACCTAGTTTTAATTATTTAGACTACGTAAGTATTGAAAATAAAACAGTAAAAATAAGCCACAAGATAGAAAGCGTTTATGCTACAAATATTCAATTGGAAAAGAAAAATGAAAAAGGGAAATTTGTAGTAATTTCAAAAAGAAAAATAATTGGTGATGAGATTGTATTTTATGATTCATTAGCTGATCCAAATTACAAAAGTTTTACTTACAGAACACAAACTTTTGATAGTTGTCTACAACCACTCGATTACTCTGAAGAATTAAGTTCCATTCAATTAAAAATTGAATCAAATGAAATGGAAGTTAATAACTTATTTACACCAACAAACTATCTCACATGGAATAATTACATTGGAAAATCGAACAATGTTATTTATTATGAAATATATAAAAACAATAGTTTCGTCCCAACTGCAAGAATTGCTAGCAATCAATTATATTATTACGATTACATCTACTTATTATCAGAAACACAAAACACAAATTGTTACACAATTAAAGCGATTGAAAACAATAGTGAATTCAAATGCAGCTCAAATACTGTATGCATCACTACTCCACCTAAATGTTTTATCCCGAATACCTTTGTACCAACAGGATTTAATAAAGTATTTAAACCAGAAATTAATTTATATGAACTAGGCAGTTACAGATTATCAATAATGGATAGATGGGGACAATTGATTTATGACTCTAAAGAATACAATGAAGGTTGGAATGGAAAAAATGGTGGATTTGATGCCCCTACTGGTTCCTATATGTATATTGTACAATTCAAAGACAGTAATGAAAAAGAATACACTTACAGAGGATTTATAACTTTACTTAGATGAAACTATCAACAAAAAACATAATTTACCTGGCAACAACAGAAGGTATTTCATATTTAGCGTTATTCATAACAATGCCTTTAAAATACATGTATAAAATAAAC
>CALPOI020000049.1 GCA_943325145.2 Candidatus Planktophila lacus
CTAAAATCTTCTCTATTCGTTCTAACTTAATCTCTTTTCGTTCACTGTGCTCCCCAATAATGAATGTGAGTTCTGTCACTCCAATTTCAGTAACTTTTTCTACCAACCATTCAATTCGATCTAGATTTTTTGTGGGAGCAATAGCCAAATGTATTTGATAATTAGATGCAACCATCAAATCAAATGATAAAATCTCAAGTTTACATCTTTTTGGATGATCCTCTATGATCTTTGCCTGGTAAATCCCCCCCGAACCATCTAGTAATTCTACTATGTCATTAAGTTTCAAGCGAAGTACCCTACACGCATGTTTTGATTCTTCTTCTGATAAGGTAATTTCTTTATCAGTTGATTTCAGTTGTGGTACATAAAAACTATTCATTCGAAAACTAATGCATCAATTTGTAAATCATTTCAACCATTAAATCATACTCTTCGTAAGAAGCACTATTTATTCCTTTTGATTTTAAATCGTATTCGTACAAAACAGAAATATTACTCGCGATTTTTTTCTTGTCATAGACTCTTGCAGCAACTATTAAATCTTTTGTAATAAATGGAGCAACCCCCAATAAAGAAGCCAATGCATCTGGACTTTTGTTCGGTGCAAAATTTATCTTCATTAATTGGCTAAAAAGATTAAACAACGTACTGATTACAACAACTAAAGGACCTGTTTTGGGGTTATGATGAAAATACAAAACGATCTTCATTGCTTTCTCAAAATTATTACTGCTTACTGCTTTCGATAATTCAAATACATTGTAATCTTTTGAAATCCCAATATTTTCTTCAATATGAACCTCATTAATGGTAGATCCCTTTTCAATCAATAATGCCAACTTATCCAATTCACTGGTGATACGACTCAAATCGTTCCCCAAGAAATCTGCTAACATAATCGCTGCTTTCCCTGTTATCTTATAATCAGTTGTTGCCATGTATTTGGTAATCCAATCAACCAATTGATAATCTCTTACCCTATCAGAAAGGAATACCTCCCCGACTTTTGGAAATAATTTTGCGATTTTCTTTCGTGCGTCAATTTTTTTATGTTTGTGCGCGAATACAACAATTGTAGAAGGATTAGGTTGATTCAAGTAAGATTCGAAAGCATCTAAATCTTTCATTTCCTGGGCTTCTTTAACGATAACTAAACGTCTTTCAGCCATCATTGGAAATCCTTTTGCTTCAGAAATCAATTGTAATACATTAATTTCTTTCCCATAAAAAATGGTTTCATTGAAATCTTTTTCATGAGGTTCAAGCACATTTGCTTGGAATTCTTTAGTGATTACATCAATATAATAGGGTTCTTCTCCATGCAGTAAGTATACCGGTTTAAATTTTTTACCTCTAATATCTTGTATCAACGATTTAAAATCCATAGCTCAAAGTTAATGATTTGTTAGAAAAAAGATTTCTAATTTTACCATATTAATTTTGATACTTTTGATTTATGGATTTTACTCCACTTCACTTACCAAAAGCACCTTTAAATCTTACACAAAAAGAAGGAGTGTTTTTCGTATTGTGTCAGATTAGAAGAAAGAAATTAGTACTTACACCTGAAGAATGGGTCAGACAGCACGCCATTCATTATCTCATTAAACAGAAACATGTTCCTCAAGGATTAATTGCTTCAGAATTTGGAATTAAAATCCACACCTTGGGAAGAAGATGCGATATTGTAGTTTACGGAAAGGATAAACAAATTAAAATTTTAGTAGAATGTAAAGCACCGGAAGTTCCAATCAATGAAAAAACACTTCACCAAATTGCTCATTACAATGCATCTATAGGAGCTGATTATTTATGGTTAACTAACGGATTAAAGCACTGTTATATCTTTATCAATCGAAATTTACAACGACTTGAATACATTGAAGAATTACCTGACTTTGAATTTATTGTTTGAGAAGCTTTCGATGTTCTTTAATTGAATTAAAAATCCAATCGTAATTGTACATCATGTGGCTATCCTTAAAATTTTTTGGTGTATAATTTTCAGGAAAAAAAATCCTACCTCCTTTTACACCAACTATTTGTTCCAACCCTTTCACTTGAACTTGAGGAGCAATACCGTCTTGCATCCAAATAGGATCAAATGTTGGTTGATCTAAATCGCTACCAATTTGCCAAACCTCCTCAAAATCTGACCACTGATAACCTTCTACACTTGCGTTTTCAGGAGCTAAAATAAAACATTTTCCAAGCACAACATCTGACTTAAGTTCTTCCAAAACACCAAGCATATATGCATACCCCATACTGTGACAGACCAAATCAACCGTATCTTTTACACCAATACTGTTTAAATCAGATAAAAAAGTTAAACGAACCACTTTCCCAGAAATTTTCCCTAAAGTTTTTCTTTCATAAAACCCCGGAACATTTGGAGTAAGATTAAATCGTAGTTTTTTATCTTTGGCGTACTTCTTAAAAAGAAGATATTGAGTTCTAAAATAACTCCATCCAAATCTTAAAGCAGATCGATGGTTCGTAGTCTTTAAACTCATACTTGCATCTAAATAATAAACCTTATGTTTTAAGAAAGATTGAAAAGTATCATTTACTCTATACCAATAATGGTATTTATCCCAAGAGGTTAAAAGATGGTCAGAATGATCATTTTCTTTATGATGTCCTCTGTAACCATTGATCATCAACACATGTCTTTGTGGTTTACGTTGTTCATTCTGGAAAAGTGAGGTTGTACAATTTTTTCCTTCATAGGTATACAATTCCTCTTTTTCTTCCCCGCCCAAACTATCACTATATTTAACAACATAAAAATGGGATTTTGCAGGAATGATTCTTCCTTTTAAACAAATTGAGTCCATCGATTTTTCAAAGAAAAGTCCCTGTTTATTCTTTTTAAAATAGAGTACTTTTTTATGTAAATAAGAATACCAAACAGAGTTACGTTGTATGAATAAAACATTGATTGGTTGATCAATTAATTCTCTCTTCAAAGGAATTTTAACATTGATACTATTTCCTAACGAATCCGAAGAATGGAATTTTTTCTTAGTAAACACTTTACTTGGAACCAAATCCGCAAACTGACTCACTAAACTGCTTAATTGCCTGCAAGAAATTTGAGATTTATATTTATTTTTTTCGGAAACAATCTGTACAACGAAATTGTGTTTAATACCTCTTAATACATCACCTTTAATTGAATGACTATTTTCATCCTCATTAAAAAATGTAAAAGCAACTAAGCCATTTGTGAATTTTGGAACAGTATCAGAAAATTGACTAAATGTAGGATGAAAAATCAATAAAAAATAAAACGTTCCAAGAACACGTTGAACCATTAGAATCAGTTGTTTAACTCAAATACTAATTCGGAAATTTTTGATTTATCAAAATAAACCGCTGCAATTTCTTTCAATTCTCGAACAGTTAATTTATCCAAAGCATCATAAATTTCATGAATGGAATCGATTTGATCAAATAATAATAAACTTTTCCCTAGACCAAGCATAATACCTGAATTACTATCCAAAGAAAGCGCTAAATGACCTTTTAATTGTTCTTTCGCTTTTCTTAATTGTACCTCAGAAAGCGCTTGATCGTACATTAATTGAATTTCTTTATAGACAAGTTTTATTGTTTTATCTAAATATTTTTGATCTGTACCAAAATAGATAGACCAATACCCAATATCAGCATAAGGAGCATAATTTGCTTCAATGTTATAGGAATAACCATACTTTTCACGAATAGTCAGAATCAACCGTGAATTTAAAGCAGGACCTCCCAACACATTCGTAAGTAATGTCATTCCTCTTCTGTGCGGACTATTGTACCCTGGTGCAACTCCACCAATCACAGCATGCGCTTGAAAATTTGCTTCTTTTGTTCTTTTTTTAAATGGCAAATAACCTTCAAATGAAGTAGGTTCTACTTGAGCACCTCTATTTGTTAACCCACTAAATTCTTTTTCTAAAACCGAAATAATCTTTTCTAAAGGTAAATCTCCAACAAATGAAATTACTATATTTTCAGCGAAGAAAAATCTTTTGGTATAGTTCAACAAATCTTCTCTTGTAAATGAGGAAACAGATTCTTTTGTACCCAAAATATTGGTTCCTAGTGGATGATTCTTAAACAATAAAGCCTCGAAATCATCGTATATCTTATCACTTGGAGCATCTAAATACGAATTAATTTCATCCAAAACAATGTCTTTTTCTTTTTGAATTTCTTTCTCAGGAAAATTAGAATTTAAGACAATATCAGCAAGTAATTCTGCTGCTCTTTTAAAATATTCTTTAGTAAAAGATGCATAAACACAAATTTCTTCTTTAGTGGTATATGCATTTAACTCCCCTCCAACAGCATCCAAACGCGACAAAATATGGAAAGCTCTTCTTTTATTAGTCCCTTTAAAAATACAATGTTCTAAAAAATGAGCTAAACCTTCTTCATTTGAATTTTCGTAGCGCGACCCTGCTAAAATTGTAACCCCCGTGTGCGCAACCACAGATGAAGCCTGAAGGTAAACCACACGTATACCGTTCGTTAAAGTTACAATTGATGGTTCTTTATCAAACATTATGGGTTTTTTCGGTAAATATTCCATTCATTATTAGCATCCATTCGATCAAAAACAATTCGATCATGTAACCTAGAAGGCCTTCCTTGCCAAAACTCAAATTTCGATGGTTTCAATACATACCCTCCCCAATGTGGAGGACGTGGCACTTCTTCGAAATATAATTGAGAAAATTCTTTGAATCGTTGAATAAGTTGTTCTCTGTTTTCTAATTGTTGACTTTGTTGCGAAGCCCAAGCTCCAAGTTGGCTTTCTCTTGGTCGTGATTTAAAATAAGCATCACTCACTTCAGAGGAAACTTTTGAAACAATTCCTTCAATTCTTATTTGACGTTCTAATGAAGGCCAAAAGAACAACGCACTGCATAATGGAGAATTTTCTAACTCTTCTCCTTTTTGAGAAGAATAATTGGTAAAAAAAACCATCCCCTCTTCTGTTAATTCTTTTATGTACAAAACGCGAGAACTTGGTTGAAATTTTGCATTTACAGTTGATAATACAAAAGCATTTGCTTCAGGTTGTTGAACTGTAACAGCCTCTTTGAACCAATCATGAAAAAAAGCAAACGGATCATTTCCAACATGATCTGAAAGTTCCCCTTTATCAAAGTTATGATGATCGTCGCGTATTTTATTTAGAAATTCTTCCATTTACTTTTTTGAGAGTTATATTTCTTCAGCATTTTCTTCTTCAACACTCCCTTCAAAATCAGAAGTTTCATTTAGTTCTTCTGAATCATCTTCATCATCCAATTCATCTTCATCAAAATCACTTCCAGCTGCTGAGTAAACAACACCTTTTCCATTTGCGGTTGTTAACTCATCCTCTACTAAAGGTCTGCGTTCAATTTCTCTGTCTAAATCCTCATTGAAAGGGAATATATCAACAATCGGAGACAGTGTAATTGACGGAACTTGAAAATCGACCATTAAAGTTGACAAACTTTCTTGAATTCTCTCATAAGCATCCTTTACTGTAAAAGCAGAAACTAAAAAATTTTGCGATACTTTTTTCTTTTTGTCTGTATCTGCATCTTGGCTTTCGTAGCTTACTTTACATTTGTACCACAAGTCACTGTCTTCATAATGGAAAATATCATGATAATCAGTACGCGCTATATTTGTCACAGAAAACTCCCCTCTTATAATTGAACCCAACTCTTCATAAATCCTTGCTTCTGCATCTGTAAAGGTCATTGCTGCTAATAAATAAGGTTCAGAAACTCTTTTAAAAGCTCCATTTTCAAGTTGTTTTGTATATTTTACTTTTACAGTAAACCAATTATTCATAATGTAATTTTTAATGATTAAAAATGCAATACAACATTTGCAATAGTACAAAAATAGAAAATAAGCGCATAGATAGAATAAATATTTCCATTCAATCACTGCTATTTGTATTTTTGTTTTAAATTGAGTTCAACCTACTTTATTAATATGAACATTTTATGAAATTCAACTCCATTGATTCAACAGCAATTTCTTTTTTTAAAAATCTTTTAGGTGATAGATGCATACTAGATGAAGATCAACGAATTGAATATGGAAAAGATCAAACTGAGGACTTGTTTTTTTTACCCGCAATTGTATTAAAACCTCAAACACCAGAAGAGATTTCTTTAATTTTGAGTTATTGCAATACTCATCAACTCCCTGTTACGCCTGCAGGAGCACGTACGGGTTTAAGCGGTGGAGCATTACCAGTATTTGGAGGTGTTGTGGTATCCATGGAAAAATTCAATAAAATATTAGAAATTGATGAAAAAAACCATCAAGTAACTGTTGAACCTGGCGTCATTACTCAAGTGTTACAGGAAGCAGTAAAAGAAGTAGGCCTTTTCTATCCTCCAGATCCTGCTAGTAAAGGAAGTTGTTTCATTGGCGGAAATATTTCAGAAAATTCAGGTGGGCCAAAAGCAGTAAAATATGGTGTTACAAAAGATTATGTTTTGAACCTTGAAGTCGTTTTACCTTCAGGGGACATCATTTGGACAGGGGCAAATGTATTAAAAAACGCGACTGGATATAATTTAACTCAACTCATAGTAGGTAGCGAAGGAACATTGGGAATTGTAACAAAAATTGTACTTCGTTTAATTCCACATCCAACTGAAAACCTATTAATGCTAGTTCCTTTCTTCGATGCTGAAAAAGCATGTGAAGCTGTAGCAGCCATATTTAGAGCTGGTATTACACCAAGTGGATTGGAATTTATGGAAAGAGACGCAATACTCTGGACACAAAAATATGTTAGCGAAAACACGATCGAAATTAAAGAGAATCATCAAGCTCATCTTTTGATTGAAGTAGATGGATTTGACACTGAAACACTTTTTAAAGAGTGTGAAGCAATTAATGAAGTTTTGGCAAAATTTGAAACTGATGAAATTTTATTTGCAGAGAGTGAAGCACAAAAAGACCAACTTTGGAAACTTAGACGAAAAGTCGGAGAAGCTGTTAAATCACATTCCGTTTACAAAGAAGAAGATACAGTAGTGCCTAGATTTGAACTTCCAAAGTTATTAAAAGCAGTCAAACAAATCGGGGAGATTTATGGTTTTCAGTCCGTATGTTATGGACATGCGGGAGACGGGAATTTACACGTAAACATCATTAAAGGTGAGTTATCTGATGAATTTTGGAATACCGATCTAACAAAAGCAATTAGCGAACTATTTCAAAGAGTCATTGAACTTGGAGGAACTATTTCTGGTGAACATGGTATCGGATTAGTACAAAAAAAATATATGCCTATTGCCTTTTCTGAAATTCAACTCAATTTAATGAAACAAATTAAAAATGTTTTTGATCCCAACGGGATATTAAATCCGGGGAAACTATTTGACTAGACGACAAAAAAATCGTTAATTTAATATTGAATCAAGAATACAAAACTTTAATTAAAGTATTGATTCTAAAAATCATTTAGAACGGTATTAATTTTTAATTCGGATCATTGTATAACTTTTCAAACTGACTTAAAAAAATAATCACTTTTGAATTGTGATTAATTGGTCGATTTGCAAGTTCTCTGTAAGTCTGTTATTCCATCGTTTTAATTGAGTAATCGTAACATTATGACGGTCTGCTATTACCCCTAAGCAATCTCCTTTTTTCACTTTGTAAACTATACTTTTTGGTTTAACAGGTGCTTTCTTTTTAACCACTGCCTTAGCAATTGGAACAGGAGTGACTTTTGTTTGTTCAACTTTTTGTTGTTCAACCTTGCTCTTGGCATTTATTTCTTCTGCAATTTTTTCCTTTTCCTCCTCTTTGATAATCTGCTGTTTGCTTTCAGACTTTTGAGGAATTATTGTATCAATTTCTTCTACCAAGCCTTTTTCAGTAATTATTTTCTTTGTCGAAGTTTTGATATCTGAATTGATAACTTTTTCAGCTATAATTTCTTTTGACAAAGTTAGTACTTCTACAGTTTGCTTTTTGTTTTCTTCTTTGCTGTTTATTTGTTTAATTTCTTTAACCTTATTATCTACAACAGCCACCACTACAGAAGAACTGATCGAATTATCTACAATCGTTTCCTTATTTAATGTTTTTATTAAATTATTTACAACTTCATTTTGACTCTCGGACTGTTTTGTCAATACAGCTAATTCTGCCTCTGTTTGCTTGTAATCACTGATATTTATACTTTTATCAACTTCAGAAAGAACAGGGTCAACAGTTGATTCAACAGGATTAGACGCGAAAAAATCTTTTGAATTAAACATCTTAAATTTAGAATAATCAAGAACTAGCTGCGAAGGTATTGATGGTTTTTCGAATAAATCTATAGAACTTTGAATCGCATCATACAATAGTTTACCTTTTACTTTGTACCCTGAATTTGTTAAATGAATTAAATCTTGTCTAGAAAGTCCTTCATTTAACCACATTTTAAGCGAACTTGCACCACCACTAATCGTATACCAATCCCAATAGCCACATTCTAATTCTTTTGATAGTTTACTAATTAATTTCGAGAATTTTTCGGTAGATTTTATATTTTTCTGTTTATAATATAAATCTTGAGTACTACACAGAATGATTGATGCTAATGGAGTTGCTATCCTTACTTTCCCAACTACAGCTTTAATTTCTTGCTCTAAATTTGACTTAATAGAATCGTCGTATAAAAAATCGTTGGTACCAAAGTCAATGATTACTAAATTAGGATTGATCGATTGAATTTGTTTTGAAAAATGCGTAAGTGCTAATACACTTCTAAATCTTGCTCCTCCAACACCGGATGAATGGTAATTGATTCCAGAGTTTTTATCCGAAATCAAATCCATTCCATAAAATTGAAAGTACTTTTGATCTGATGCTGTTTTAGCTACTTTTATGGTTATTTTTTGTGAAATCGAAGGTACATCTACCAGCAAATAAGAGGATTCAGTAGAATCTGAATACACGTTAACAGGAATTTCATTATTATCTGTAACCAATTTAATATCAAAAGCATCGTACGTTTTATCGCAATAAATTTTTATTTTTTTAAAATATGTTGAAACCTTCGCATTTAATGTAATTGTAAATGAAGCTGTAGAATCCTCTGTTCTAGCCGTCATACCCATTATTCCTAAAGGAAGTGATGATGGTAATTTCATAGATTTAGCACTCGTCCAATCACCTTCATGTTTAGAAGTATAATAAATTGAAGAATAAGTTTTAGCCGTTGAATAGGGGAAAATCAATCCTCTGCCAGCCTCACCGTATTTCTTTTGCAATAACTGTCGAACTTGTCCTGTTGGAATTTCAGACTGAATATGTGAATCTCCTAAATGCAATATCGTTACTTGTTCTTTATCAATTTCTTTCATTGCATTTGAAAAATCTTTCAATGCACTTGAACTATAAAACTGAATTTTATTTATTGATGGTCTATACCATGGGAATTTAAGAGAATCGACACCAATTACTTCTTGAGAAAAAACAGTCAAACATGTTGAAATTACGATCAGAATAGTAGTTATATAATTTTTCATTTTAATAATTTTCAATTTACTTTATTTGTATCAATCACTAAAGACTCTTCAACATCTTTATTATCAATAGATTTATTTTTGATTCTTTTTTTTCTTTTTACAAATGTATTATTTTCAGTACTATTTTCTAAACTTAAAATAGTTTGTAATCGATTTAGGTGCGAAATAGTGTTTGCAGAAAAAATTCCATTTACAATAACAATATCTGTTACATTGAATTCTTTCACTATGTCTTTAACACTTCGATCTGTATACCTGTAATCCATAACTATGACATTTTCGTAATTTGCTGTAAAATATGGGGAAAAAGGATTACCATAAGAATTCTTTACGATCAAAATTGTTTTATTGTTATTAATTTCTTTTGACTTCAATTGAATTAATGGCTCATCACCTCCTAAAAAGACTAAATATGGGTTAATTTCGATTCCCTCTTTTTTGTATACGGACACTTTATCTGACTCACCATCTTTATATCTGATTGCTTTTGATTCAACAGGTGGTATCCAATAGTCTATTCTATCAGGATTTGAAGCCAATCTAAAGTCCTTAGTTTTCAAATAATGAGTACCTAAAAACTTTTCGTTCAAATATGATTTTTCCATATCCGAAAGTTTAATAGGAGTAATTCCTTTCGTTTCACAGAAGGCTACATACCCGTAATAAGCACCCAAAGCAGTCCAATGGTGATCAGTTCTATAAAAAATATATTCGTCTTTATGTTTTAATAATTCTGCATAAACATTTACTTTCTTTACATCTGATGATAATTTACTTTCGGTTGTTTCAATATTTTCTTTTTCGAGTCCGATATACTCTTCGTAATCATCATTTAACATGAAGTCAGTAGGTGTTGGGACTATTAAGTTGTATATTTTGACAGAATCTTTAAAAAATTGTTCATACGAATTAATTATCGAAGCTAATTTACTGTTTTGAGGGTGGTCATTGGTAAATAATTGAAAAGCTTGCCCATTTATTACAACCAATCCTTTACTGTTCTTTGAATCCCCCTCTATTTTTTGAATTTTAGACACTTCTTCCTGTTTCTCTTCTGAATTCAATTGATCAATTGGCTCTACATTTGTATAAAAAGTTTCTTTTTCATTGACAATTCCTTTTTTTGATTTTAAAAAGACTGAAACACTCATAAACATTTTTCGAAATGGAAAATGATCGGCAGCATAGCTATCTAAACTATCCATAAAATCTCCAGACTTTATAGCTTCAATAGTAAAATCTGGAAATGGAGTTAGTCTTCTTTTCTCTTCTATACTTAGTTTATCTGCGGGTAAAAAAAGATATAACATCCCTAAAAAAGTCAAGACCGAACAAAAAATAATCATCTGCCAAATAGCACCATTATTTTGTTTATTTACTTCTTTGTTTTCCATTAAAATCTAAAATACAAAAAAGGATTAAATGTTTTCCCAACCAACATAGCTGTTGATAAAAACAATAAGGTAAGGCTGAACGCTATTGTGAAAACAGGTATACTTTTAGCAATGATTAGAGAAGTTGTTCTTCTTATTTTTGAATGGACCCAATGATAAACTGGAAAACACAATATTATTGCTAGTATCAACCAATAGATATGACCTTGAAAAACATTTTTAAATTCAGAGGAAACCAAAGAATTATCACTAAAGCCAAAGAGAATTTGAAAAAATTGTCCCATTTTGTCTAATTCAACAAAGTAGAAAAATACCCAACCTATAATCACAGCACTTAATAAATAAATATGACTAACAAAAGTTGGTAATTTGTTTAATAATTTATTCAAAAATAATCGTTCAATAAAAATTAATAATCCCCAAAAAAGTCCCCAAAAAATAAAATTCCAACTTGCTCCATGCCACAAACCGGTCAATAACCAAACAACAAATAAATTTCTGTATAACTTAGTTTTGTTTCCACCCAAACGAATATAGATATAATCTCTAAAGAATGTCCCTAATGAAATATGCCACCTTCTCCAAAAATCACCAGCTGATTTAGAAATGTATGGATAATTAAAATTTTCGTGGTAATGGAAACCAACCATTCTTCCTAAACCAATTGCCATATCAGAATATCCTGAAAAATCGAAATAAATTTGAATGGTAAACATTAAAATACCAAACCAAGCTTCTGCTACACTTAAACCTGAAAGATTACC
>CALPOI020000050.1 GCA_943325145.2 Candidatus Planktophila lacus
ATAAGAGATTATTAACCAAATATTGAGTTCCTTCGGATACAACTACTGAGGTTCCTGTAATATCTACATCAAATTTTTCGTTTTCAACAGAATTTTGCAAAAGCTGATTAAATGTAGGTTGATCCATATATTTTTTAATTAACATAGGATCAAGATCAAATTTAGATTGAACTTCTGGATCACCATTGCTTAATAGTGATGTAAGGTGATTAAAAACACCTGGATGATTGTAAATTAAAGTATCTAAATAAAGTTCATTTTTGGATTTCAACTCTCTAACTACCTTTTTCAAAGAAGTTTGATTCGGATTTAAAACTTCTTCAATCATTTTTTGAACTTCCTTGACTTTCGTAGCAACTTCATAGGAACCAATATCTTTTATTTGAGTTCTAATACGAAGTGTATTTGAAGAAGTATCGACCAACTCTTTTAAATTAAGACTCCCCGTATTGATATTTACATTAGAAACATCAAAATTATTTACATACTTTTTGAGGCGAAGTTTATCTCTATTGGCAATTAAACGATAATGTTCAGGATTATTATTGTAATAAGCCATATTGATGACTTTCATAAAATCTACAATTGAGATGCTTTTTGAAAACATAGAATCATTTTTCAAATTAGTTTGTATTTTCTCAATTTTCTGAAGCGTCTCTGATTTTAATAACCTACCTTTTTGTTTGTAATTAATCATTATTTCGAATGGGACGGCTCCACCGAAATGTTTCTCTATGAATTTTATATCCTTATAAATAGGATCATCTTTTGGAAGATCTCCCGTTAAATTTCCAGTTGCCTTTATCCTAACCAAGCCAAAAATATTAATTACAACTAAAGCAATCGTAACTCCGTACACCCATTTCCTTTTAAAAGAAATTACGTATACAATCTTTTCAATAAAACCTTGTGCAAACTTTCTATCAAGGTGTTTTAAATGTCTTTCTTTAGGTGGTTTTAAAAATGTCACATAGACAGGAATTATGCACAACGACAAAACAAAAACCAACATTATATTCAGTGATGCAATAAATCCGAATTCTATTAACTTTTCAGAATTGGTAAACATAAAAGTTGCAAAACCTAATGCTGTAGTTAGATTCGTTAAAAAGGTAGCCACTCCAATTTTTGTAATTACTAAATAAATAGCCTTTAATTGACTCCCCGTCTTTTGATATTCCTGATGAAACTTTGTAATTAAAAAAATACAATTGGGTATACCGATTACGATCATAAGTGGCGGTATTAGCGCCATAAGTAATGATATATCAAAGCCAAATAGCCCTATAGAACCTAAAGCCCAAATTACAGACACAAAAACAACAGAATTACAAACAATTACGACCCTAATCGATCTGAAAAACAGATACAAAAGCAACGAAGTAGCCGCAATAGCTAAACCAATGAAAATGAACATTTCATTCATCACCTTTTTCCCAATCACAATTCGCATGTGTGGTAATCCTGCAAAATGAATTTTACCGAAAATTGGTTCGTAAGTTTGTGCTAATTTTTCAATTTCTAAAACTACAACCGACTTCTTTTGATTCCTCAAATAACGCTCATCCAAACCAATCATCATCAAACTGATGTTAGAAGAGTCATTATACAATAATTTGTCGAAAATCGGGTTATTATGAATTTCTTGTTCGATTTGTTTGATCGTTTTTTCTTTAAATTTTACGTCCGAAAAAATTCTGTGAGCTTCAAATCTTTTTTGTAAGGTGTTGTTTTTCAATGTTAATAAAGTGGCTTCAGAAATAACACTTTCCACTCCATTAAACTGAAGAATAGAATCACCCAATTCCTTCCACTTCAACAATTTTTTTTCAGTGTAAAGTTTGGGTTCTTTGATAGCGATCACAAGTGTAGATCCATCCTCACCAAATTTCTCCTTGAATTTTAAAAAGTCTGATTGTGTTTTTGAAACTTTTGGCAACATATTGCCATATCTATTGTCTACTCTCAATGATGTAAACGCAAAATAACCAAAAAAGATGGTCAAAATAACGATTATCGCTACAATAAACCACCTATTTTTTAATATAATATTTGCAATTTTATTCCACATACCCTATAATCAAAGGTAACGAAGATAATAAAATATACTTAATCTTAGGAGTATAGTTTGAAACTGTCTACAATAAACAGTTAAAAAGAATTAAAATGGATGTTCGCATAAATTGAGTGGTCAATTGTATTTAGATAAAATCAACCACTCAAAAATTTAAACCCATTTATCTCTTATTAAAGAAGTGTGTTTCTACATCAAATGATGACCGAACACCAACTTGATCGTATTCATTTTCAAGCCATTTATCAGCGTATTCTCTACCTTTTTGTTTTAACTCCAATAAAAAGTCCCAAGAAGTATTTAATTTACTAGAGTGCTTTAAATGCCCTATCGCTTCATGTGCTGAAATAGAATGCACAAAAATTTCTCTTGGATATTTATCTTCCTCTAGATGAACACCTTTACGAACAAGTTCATTTCTGTAATGAATCAATTTCATTTCGCTAATTAAGCTACTATTGAAACAAATTTCAGAAATCCGATCTTCAATATCTCTTGCAGAAGTAGGCAAATGATCAATATTAATCGAATTAATCTTAACCAACAATAAATCAGACACATCTGTATTTTCAATTAATGGATACAATGGTGGATTACCAACATAGCCTCCATCCCAGAAAAACTCACCTTCTATTTCTATTGCTTGAAATAAATATGGTAAACATGCTGATGCAAGCACAACTTCAGCTGACATTTCTTCATTTGAGAAAATACGCGCTCTGTTTGTTTTTACATTGGTAGCACAAACAAATAACTTTTTATTGTTATACCTTCTTAACTCTTCAAAATCAACAATCCCGTTCAATATATCTCTTAAAGGATTGATATTGGCAGGATTCAACTGATACGGAGACAAAAACTGGGACATTGCGTTAAACATCATGTAACCAGGTGTATTGTACATATCACCATTCGAAAAAATATTATCTACGAAAGATGGCTTGAACAAAACATTACTAGAAAGAGCAATTTCTTTCCAAAGTCGATCCAACAATTCCTTTGCATGCTCTTTGCCTCCTACATGAAGTCCATATGCAGTCACAACTGCGTTAACAGCTCCCGCACTAGTTCCACAAATACCGTCAGCCACCAACTCATCTACTTCTAATAATCGATCCAATACACCCCAAGTAAATGCACCATGTGCACCACCACCCTGCAATGCTAAACCAACATGCTTAATTGTTTTTCCCATAATTTCGATTTATTGTGCTGTCCACCCCCCGTCTACAGGGATAGCTGTACCAGTAATTAAATTTGCGTTTTCAGAAGCCAAATATACAGCTAATGAACCCAGAGTTTCCAAAGAAACAAAATCTTTAATCGCATGCTTCAATAACATCACCTTTGAGACTACCTCTTCTTCTGAAATATTGTGTGCTAACGCTTGCTCTTTAATTTGTTTCTCGACTAGTGGTGTTTTCACATAACCAGGACAAATCGCATTTACTGTAATTCCACAAGTGGCGCCTTCTAACCCTAATACTTTAGTTAATCCAACAACACCATGTTTCGCTGCAACATAAGCCGATTTAAATTCTGATGCTACTAAACCATGTGCAGAAGCTATATTTATAATTCTACCAAATCCTCGTTCTTTCATCCCTTTCCAAACGGATTGAGAAGTATGAAAAACTGAATTTAAATTAATTTGAATTATGGCATTCCATTTTTCTTGAGGGAAATTTTCTATAGGTGATACAAATTGAATCCCTGCGTTATTTACTAAAACATCTATCTTCCCAAAATCAACTTCAACATTAGTTATCATCTCTGTAATTTGTTCAGGAAACTGAAGATTCGCAGGATAAAACTTTGTTGTTATGTTGAATTCTTTAGCAATTGATTCTGAAATCTCTTGTCCGTTCTCCTCAAGACCATTGAACGCAATTGAATAACCTACCTTTGCAAATTCTCTTGCAATTCCAAGTCCAATTCCACTTGTACTACCTGTTATAAGTACTACTTTCATACTATTACTTTTTTTTACCGCTAAATTATATAAATATCAATTAGACAAACCTGCGAAATTTCTGATTTCTTTACAAACAATATCAACTCCTTCTAGATTCAAAGTGTGACCTAGTCCTTTAAGTACAATTAATCGCCCGTTTTGTAGAGCAATCACAACTTCCTCTGCCAAATAAACAGGAAATAAAACATCTTTTTCACCCTGAATAACCAAAGTTTCTGTATTTACGGACTTCAATTCGTTTCGAAAATCTTTTCTTTGAGCTGTTGCTTGCATTAATTTTTTTAACGCACCTACATCCATTAATTCTTGCCTCATATTTTTCATCACTTCAATTGGAATCAAAGGATGACTGAAGTAATTATCACTCAATACAAAAGGCATCATCACATCAAACATCAATGAATAACCTCCAATTTCTAAGGAACGAGACCAAGCTGTTTCTATGGATTCGTAATAAGGAGTTTTATGTGCAAAAGTAGAAAGCAATACCATCTTACTTAATTTATCAGGATAATTACAGGCAAAATGTTGCGCTACAAGGCTTCCATAGGACAAACCTACCAATATTGCATCATCACAATTAAGCGATTCTAATACACACAATACATCACTTGCGTGAATATCAAACGACCTTACATCACCAATATGATCAGATTTGCCTTGAAAAATAAAATCAAGAACTACAATTCTGGTATCCATTAAATAAGGTATAACTAACCCCCAAGATTGAGTGGTTTGAGAAAGCCCATTCAACAATACAATCGTTACATCTGATTCAGGATCACCTAAAACATCATAAAATATTTTCTTCTGATCTATTGTTGTACAAATCATTCTTTTATTTGATCAACATTCATAACTAACGCTTCACCTGTCATCACTAATTTATCTTCTGAATTAAAAATCTGAGTGCTAAATAACGCTCTGTTTTTTTCAAGAAATAATTCTTTTACAGAAAATAAAGCCTTGTAATTTTCACTAACATACATTGGTTTTAAAAAAGATAATGACTGACTTAAATAAATAGTTCCTTCACCTGGAAACATTGTTCCGAAAACCTTTGAAAACACAGTAGCACCAAGCATTCCATGCATAATAGGTCTTTTAAACATTGTTTTTGCAGCATAACTTTCATCGAGGTGAACAGGGTTGTTATCACCTGTAACCTTAGCAAACGCTTCTACATCTTTTTGTGTAAAAGAAAAAAGATGTTCAAATTGACTATCTAACTTTACCATAACAGAATATTTATATTTTTGTTGATATAATTATTTAAAATAATCAGCTAAAGATAAGTATTATTTCATCGAAAATATTTAATTTAATATCGAAAGATTTCAAACTACAGTACTAACAAATTAAACTTTGCATTATGGATACAAATACAAACAAACAAATCGCTCTTGTAACTGGAGGTTCTAGAGGTATTGGCGCTGCAATAGCATTGGAACTAGGCGCTGCAAATCACATTGTTATTATTAACTACAATCACAGCAAAGAAGAAGCAGATAAAATTGCAACGAAAATAAATGAAATCGGAGGTGAAGCATACGTAGTACAAGGAAATATTTCCAATGCTGAAGAATGCACGAAAATGTGTCAAACCATTAAAGAAAATCATGGGGCTATAGACATCCTTGTAAATAACGCAGGTATCACACGCGACAAATCATTTCGTAAAATGTCAGCTTTAGAATGGAATGAAGTAATTAACACAAATTTAAGTAGTGCTTTCCATCTTTGTCAAATGGTAATACCTGACATGATCGCACAAACACATGGACGAATTATAAATATCAGTTCTGTGATTGGTTTATCAGGTGGATTTGGACAGACCAATTATGCCGCTGCGAAAGCTGGATTAATCGGCTTTAGTAAATCTCTTGCATTAGAAACTGCAAAATATGGGATTACTGTGAATTGCATTTGCCCAGGATTCATAGAAACAGAAATGGTGAAAGCAATGCCACAGGAAGTATTGAATTCCATTACTGAAAAAATCCCTGTTAAACGTTTAGGTGCAACTAGTGATATTTCGAAAGGTGTTAAATTTTTAGTCGAAGCAGCTTACATGACTGGTCAATGTCTAAATATCAATGGTGGATTGTACATGCAGTAATATTTAAATTTCATAATGATAAATATTCAAATTAATAATAAGTTATTAACAATTAAACAACTAAATGCTTAAAAATTTATTGTTTTTTAATAAAAAGTTTTTGTTAAATACAATATAAAAGCTGAAATTTGCATAAATTAAAATAAATAAAACTATGACTAATACTAAAGAATTGTTTGAAAACGTGGTGGACACACATACAAAAGCATTAAATTCATTCGTTGAAACTGCTTCAAAATTTCAAGATGCGTTTAAAACTGGTAAAACTTTTGAGCAAACTACTGAGTTGTACAAAAACTGGTGGGATACTCAAGTTGCGTTATTAAACAATGTAACAACTACTGCAAAAAAAGAAACAGAAAACACTTATTCAACTTCTGTTCACAATGTTGAAGATTTTTACAAAAACATTTATAACTCTCAGTTAGATGCAATTAAAAAAGCAACTGAGTTCAACTTGAATATGTATAATTCTTTAAATAGCTACGGTAAATCTACAACAGATGCTACTGAGAATTTTACAAATTTAAATTCAAATTGGAATACTTTGTTTGAGTCTTGGACTAAAACTTTAAATTCAACTTTTGAAACATTGAATAAAACAATGCCAAATACTTGGACTAAAGATTTATTTACAAATGCGTATACTACAAACACATTGTATACTAAGTTGCAAGAGTTTTACCAACCATTTTTTACTTCATTCCAAAACAATAATTTTTCAGTAGATTCTTGGAAAAACATTTTCAATCCAACAAACTACAAAAAAGTGACTGAAGAATTATTTTCTAGTTATTTTCCAACAAACAACCTAAATTCTTTATTAGAAAATAACACTAAAATGGTCCAAGAATTTTTAAACTCTTTTCATACAACTAATACAGATTTTAAAAATTACTGGTCTACATTAACAGAAAAATACCCTTCTTTAATTTCTGGTGATTGGGCTAAATTTTCTGAAACTTTTAAAAATGTTAACAATTCATACACAGAGTTTTTTGCTCCTGTTATGAAGTTGGTTACAAACACAAAAGAGAAAGAAAACTTAGAATTAACAGTTACAATTTTAGATAAAGCTACGTTATTCAGTACTAAACTAGCTCAAATGCAATATTTATTGTATACAACTGGTCAAAAAGTTGCTCAAAATACAATGAATTATTTCACTGAAAAATCAAATGATACTACTTACACAACATCATTTCAACCAATGTTCAACGAATGGGTGAACATTAACGAAACTGTGTATACTGAATTATTTAATACTGATGAATTTTCTAAATTGAAAGCTGAGTTAACAACACTTTCTATGGAAATTAAAACTAATTTAGAAAAACAATTTGAAAATAAATTAGAGCACTATCCAGTAGTAGTTAAATCTGAATTAGAAGATCTATACAAAACTATTCATGATTTGAAGAAAACTGTGAAAACTTTAGAAAACAGATTAGCTACAACAACTACTGAAACTACAACTGCTAAAACTACTAGAAAAGTAGCTACAGTTTAATTGTATTTCGTTAACACAATTAAAGGGGGATGAAAATTCCCCTTTTTTTTTAACATATTTACTACTATGCACTTAAATCACGTTAACCTACTCAATGAACTTTCTGAAAACACTAGTAAACTACTAAAAGGTTACGAAACACTTTCAGAAATTGTAGAAGTAGATATCGCATCTACTCCAAAAACTTTAGTTTACTCAGAAGATAAACTAAAATTATTCCGTTATTATAGAGAAACTAAAGCTGTTGCTAAAACACCTATTCTGATTGTCTATGCCTTGGTAAACACCTATCAGATGCTTGATTTACAGCCTGATAGAAGTTATATCAAGAATTTATTAGAAGCTGGACACGATGTTTACCTTATTGATTGGGGGTATCCAACTAAAATTGATAAATACTTATCAATGGACGATTACATCAACGGTTACATCGATCATTGTGTAGATTTCATTAGAACTGAAAACAAAATAGATAAAATTAATATCTTATCTATTTGTCAAGGGGGTACCTTTAGTGTGATTTATTCTGCATTGCATCCCGAAAAAATAAAGAATCTAGTTACTCATGTAACACCTATCGATTTTTCAGTGAATGATGGTTTACTTTTTAAATGGAGTAAAGACATGAACTTTAAAGCAATAGTTGATGGGTACAATGGTTTAGTTCCTGGCTCTTTTTTAAACGAAGGTTTTGAAATGTTGAAACCAATGATGAAAATCCATAAATCAAATGGTTTAATGAGTTCTTTAGAAGACAAAACGAAACTCTTAAATTATTTAAGAATGGAACGTTGGATCAATGAAAGTCCTGACCAAGCGGGTACTTGTTTCTTACAATTCATGGAAGATTTATATCAACATAATAAATTAATCAAAGGGGAACTAGTTGTTGGTGAACACAAAGTTGATTTAAAAAATCTGACCATGCCATTACTGAATATCTACGCAATGTATGATCACCTTGTTCCACCAAGTGCTACCATTCCATTAAATGATTATGTAGGTTCTAAAGACAAAACAATCTACAAATTCGAAGGAGGACACATTGGTGTATTTGTAGGAGGTAAATCACAAAAAGAATTATCACCTGCGGTGTCTAAATGGCTCAAAGAAAGAGATTAATCAAATCATTAAAAACAAAAAAAACCGACTCACGTCGGTTTTTTTTGTTTCTGTAATCTTATTTTACTCTACAGTAACTGATTTAGCCAAATTTCTTGGTTGATCTACATTACAACCTCTCAATACAGCTATATGATAAGAAAGTAATTGTAATGGTATCGTTGCAATCAACGGAACTAAATTTTCATCTGTATCTGGAATTTCAATAGAGTGATCTGCCATTGCTTTCACTTGAACATCACCTTCAGTAATAATTGCAATAATTTTCCCTTTACGAGCTTTAACTTCTTGAATATTACTTACAACTTTTTCATAAGAAGTTCCTTTTGTTGCAATAACAAAAACTGGCATCTCTTCATCAATAAGTGCAATGGGACCATGTTTCATTTCAGCTGCAGGATACCCTTCGGCATGAATGTAAGAAATCTCTTTTAACTTTAACGCACCTTCTAAAGCAACTGGGAATGAAGAACCACGACCTAAATACAATGCATTTGTAGCGTCTTTATAATGAGCCGCAATTTCTTTTATTAGATTATTTTGTTCAAGTACTCTTTTTACTTTTTCAGGTAAAGCTTCCAACTCACTTATTAATCCTCTATAACGAGATGTAGCCAACGTATCGTTTTTGTACGCTAAACGAATTGCAAGCAATGTTAAAACAGTTACTTGAGCTGTAAACGCCTTAGTAGAAGCAACACCAATTTCAGGTCCAGCATGCGTGTATGAACCAGCATCAGTAATTCTTGAAATGGTAGAACCAACCACATTACAAATCCCAATAGTTAATGCACCTCTTGATTTAGCTAATTCTAAAGCAGCAATTGTATCAGCAGTTTCTCCTGATTGAGAAACAGCAATTACAACATCACGCTCATTTAAAATAGGATTTCTATATCTAAATTCGCTTGCATATTCAACTTCAACATTAATACGAGCTAATCCTTCAATTAAATACTCACCTACTTGACATGCGTGCCAAGAAGTACCACAAGCAACAAAAATTATTCTTTTAGCATTTAATATACGCTTTTCATAGTCCTTTATCCCCCCTAATTGAACAACCCCTTGAGTTGCATTTAACCTACCTCTAAAGCAATCATGAATTGAGCGAGGTTGTTCAAAAATCTCCTTTAACATAAAATGTTCGTAACCACCTTTTTCTAATGCTTCAATATGTAACTCTAACTCTTGAATATATGGTGTTTTCTCTTGTTGTGCTATGTTTGTGATTTTCAACCCTTCATTTCTGTCTAACACTGCAATTTCTTCATCATTCAAATAAACTACTTGATTCGTATACTCAATAATTGGTGTGGCATCAGATGCTAAATAAAATTCATTACCATCACCAATTCCAACAACCAAAGGACTACTTTTTCTTGCAGCGATCAATTGGTCAGGATTATCTTCAGAAATAACAACAATCGCGTAAGCGCCAACAACACTTTTTAATGCTTGACAAACAGCCTCGTAAAGTGAAACACCTTCTCTTTTTTGGATATCATCAATCAAATGAACTAACGCTTCAGTATCTGTCTGGGATTTAAACTCATACCCTCTAGATATTAACTCTTCGCGAATTGAATCATAATTTTCAATAATTCCATTATGGATAAGTGCAATTCGCTTGTCCATTGAGTAATGAGGATGCGCGTTTGTATCATTTGGTTCACCATGGGTAGCCCATCTTGTATGACCTATACCTATAGAACCATTAATATTTTCATTTTGCGTAAACTCAACTAAATCCGCAACTTTACCTTGCTTTTTAAACAAGTTAATTTGATTTGTCTCCATTAAAGCAATACCAGCACTATCGTACCCTCTATACTCTAATCTAGATAACCCTTTAATTAAAACAGGAAAAGCATCTTTTTTTCCGATGTAAGCAACAATTCCACACATAATCTATAACGTTGAATATTTAACAATTAACTTAGGTCTATTTAAGGTATTTCCAGCACCAAGAAAAGTAATTTTCTCTCCACTTGAAATATAAAATTTAGGAGCAACGACCAAACCCCAATTTAAAATTTTTCCTGTTATCACTTTTTGGATGTAATCTTTTACATCTAAATTGTAAACAGATGTAGCAAGATTTAAACTCGAATAATTCGAAATACGAAAACTATTTTCAGTCAATGAATTCCTTAAAGCAACTGAAATTTCACTACTCGATCTCAATGACTCATTTTTTTCAAAAGGCAATGAAAGTTCTGCAGAATGTATAACCGCATTTTTAGGGAGCTTTTGTTCAATCGATGGAATTCGAATGTAACCTTTCAATCGATTCGCTTGTGCATAAAATTTGGTATTATCCTTGGAAGGGATACTAGCACCTTTGTTTGAGTCTGAAAACTTAACTTGGTTCAATCGTGTACCTGAAGCTTTAAGTTCTAAAGAAAAAGATTGTTTTTGTTTAGATTTTTTCCCAATAAAATTAATTGTTAATCTAGGACTAGAAGCAATATAAAATACAGCCCCCTCACCTTCTGCTTGATTAGAAACTGCACTAACTTGTAACCCTTTAAATCTCTTTCTAAATTCTAACTGAGAAGTAAACACTTTGCTATTCAATTTTGACTCCATTAAAATTTCAAATGCGAATTCTTTTTTTATGGGAATATTCAATGTGTAATTCACTGAACTAGAATCTGAATTTAATGCTTCTTTTTTAAATTCTAAATTATTTGATGATTCAGAAACCACAGTTGGTTCTACATTAATAATTGAAGAACTGTAATAGTTTTTTGAAAAAAGTGAATCCTTCAATTGATGTACTAAAAAAGATTGTGGAGCTATTTTTCCACTAAAACTATTCGCATTGATGCTAATAGTCAAATTACAAGATTCAATATCTGAAATATCTGTTACTTCATCAGCAACGTTTAA
>CALPOI020000051.1 GCA_943325145.2 Candidatus Planktophila lacus
ATTTGATATAGATTCTGTGCAACATCTTCAAAATCATTTTCATTTATTTTTTCGAAATTTTTCCTTAATTTTCTTGATTGAGCATATGTATTGGGAACATAAAACACAACCATAGTGAAGAAAGAAAATATAAATAATAATGCATTCAAACTTATTGTCTTCATTTTGATTTAAATTCTTTGAAACTAATTTTTCATAACATTGCTTCTTAAAAAGTGGTCTAAAACCACAATTGCTGTCATGGCTTCAACAATTACTACAGCTCTTGGTACAACACAGGCATCATGTCTTCCTCTTCCGCTCAATACTATTTCATCTCCTTTTGAAGTGATTGAAATTTGATCTTTCAAAATAGTAGCAACTGGTTTAAATGCGACCCTAAACAAAATCGGCATTCCATTACTAATTCCACCAACAATTCCACCACTATGATTTGTCTTAGTTTTTCCATCAGGTAAAAATAAATCATTATGCTCGCTACCATGTAACTCTATTGAGTCAAAACCATCTCCAAACTCAATTCCTTTTACTGCATTAATTGACAAAATAGCTTTACCAATATCTGCATTTAATTTATCAAACACAGGTTCACCCAGACCAATAGGGACTCCAGTAACTCTACAACTAATCCCTCCACCTATAGTATCACCTTGTTTGCGAACATTTTTAATCAACTCTTCCATCATAGAAGCTTTTACAAGATGTGGACATCTCACAGAATTGGACTCGATTAAACTTAAATCTACCTCTGCATTTTCCTGAGAATTCATTCTAATTGAACCAACTTGGTCAACAAAAGCAGTTACTTTTATTCCAAAAGATTCTAAATATAATTTTGCAAAAGCTCCAGCAACAACCCTAGCAGCTGTTTCTCTAGCACTTGAGCGTCCACCACCTAAATAATCTCTATGTCCATACTTTTTATCGTATACAAAGTCTGCATGAGAGGGTCTATAAGCATTTTTCAAATGCTCATAATCTTTCGATTTTGCGTCATTGTTTTGAATCATAAAACCTATCGGAGTACCAGTAGATTTGCCTTCAAATACACCTGACAAGATCAATAACTGATCTGGCTCATTTCTAGCTGTGACAATGTTTGACTGACCTGGACGACGTTTATTAAGTTCAAATTGAATAAATTCAAGATCTATATTTATATTAGGAGGGAATCCATCAATTATTCCACCTATGGCAGGACCATGGGACTCACCAAAAGTAGTTAACTTAAATACCGAACCAATACTTGATCCTGCCATTAATTACAAATTGTAGCTTCTGTTTGAGTTAATATTTTTCTCACTTCCTCCAAAGTTGGTGCTTCTGCATAAGTTCTTAATACAGGCTCCGTTCCAGATGCTCGTATCATCATCCATCGTTCATCGTCAAAGAAATATTTCCAACCATCAATCGTTTTCACTTCTTTTACATTATAATCTCCGAAATTTTTAAACGTATCTGAATTACAGTTGGATATAATTTGTTTTTTAAGTTCTTCAGTTATGTGTAAATCATTACGTTCAAATTTAAACTCTCCAACTAATTCATAAATTTCATTTATGAGTTGCTCTAAAGATTTACCTGACTTTGCCATATACTCCCAAATTATCAATCCCATCCAAATACCATCTCTTTCTGGAATATGCCCTTTAACAGCAATACCACCTGATTCTTCTCCTCCTATTAGCACATCTTCAACAACCATTTTCGATGCAATTTCTTTAAACCCAACTTTAGTAGTTTGTTGATCTAAACCATAATATTTTGCTAATTTTTCAACTCGTGGTGTCACACTGAAAGCAGTAACTATTTTACCATTCATTTTTTTGTGCGAAACCATATAATGAATTAGTAACAAGATAATGTGATGAGAATCAACAAATTCACCTTTAGAGTCATACAATCCAATGCGGTCAGCATCACCATCTGTAGCTAAACCACAATCTATTTTACCATCATTTTTAATGAAATTGGCCAATTCTTGTAAATTTTTCGCAATTGGTTCAGGAGCTTGTCCATAAAAAGATGGATTAGCTTCGCAATGCATCAATTCTACATCAGGTAAAATTCTACGCATAACATTTTGACCAGCACCATACATCGCATCGTAAACAAAACGCAAACCTGAACTTTTAATCGAATCTAAATCAAAATTTTTCTTCACATGATCAACATATTCATCTTCTAGTGGTACGATTTTAACATCGCCATTAGAAAGTGCCAATTGAATAGAAACATCATTAAATTGGATTGAATTTGGAATCATATCCTCCACTTCTTGTACATGCTCAGGAGCCAAAGGTCCACCAAAATTAGCTTTTAATTTATATCCATTATATGCAGGTGGGTTGTGGCTTGCAGTAATAATTACACCAAGTGTTGCACTATATTTTTTTGCTCCTAACGAAATCATTGGCGTTGAAACAAATCCTTTTGACATTAATACTTTAACACCTTGAGATAAAAACACTTTTACAGCTGTTTCAACGAATAACTCACCAGCAAATCTACAATCATGTCCAATTATGATTGTTGGTTCATCTGATTGTTTTTTTGCCCATAAAGCGGTTGCAAAAGCTACTCTAGCAACATTTTCAACTGTGAATTCTTCCGCAATAATTGCTCTCCAACCATCCGTACCAAACTTAATTTTTGTTGCCATTCTTTATTTATTTTTAAATTCTGTAATTGTTTTTTCAATGATTGCAACACATTCTAATAACTGACTTTCTGTTATCACCAATGGTGGTGCAAAACGAATAATATTTCCATGTGTTGGCTTAGCTAAAAGACCATTTTCTTTGAGTGCTACACATAAATCCCATGCAGTACTACTATCAGGAGTATCATTAACAATTATTGCATTTAACAAACCTTTCCCTCTCACTTTTACCACTAAATCAGAGTTTGAAATGATTCTATTCATTTCTTTACGGAATAATTCTCCTAATACACGCGAATTCTGAGCCAATTTTTCATCTTTAACAACCTCTAATGCAGCCATTGCAACTTTTGCAGCAATCGGATTCCCACCAAATGTTGATCCGTGTTGACCTGGCTTAATCACCATCATTACATCATCATTTGCTAAAACTGCTGATACTGGGTAAGCACCTCCAGAAAGAGCCTTTCCTAGAATTAAAATATCTGGTTGTGAGTATGTTGCTTGTTTTTCACAATGACTTTCGCAAGTACAATTACCACAAACCGCTAATAAACTTCCAGTTCTAGCAATTCCTGTTTGTACTTCATCTGCAATAAAAAGAACTTCATTTTGTTTGCATAAATTTTGAGCTTTCTGAATATAATCATTCGCAGGAGTATATACGCCTGCTTCACCTTGAATTGGCTCTACTAGAAACCCAACAACATTTTCAGATTTTAATGCAATTTCTAAAGCTGCAATATCATCATATGGTATACGAATAAAACCAGGTGTAAAAGGCCCGAAATTTTGTTGTGCATCAGGATCATTAGAAAAAGAAACTATTGTAGTTGTTCTTCCGTGAAAATTATTTTCACATACTATGATTTGAGCATTGTTTTCAGACACCCCCTTTTTTTCGTATCCCCATTTTCGACAAAGTTTGATAGCTGTTTCAACCGCCTCAGCACCAGTATTCATTGGTAATACTTTATCAAATCCAAAATAGCTTGTCACATATTTTTCATATTCACCAAGAACATCATTGTAAAATGCTCTAGATGTTAGCGTTAACTTTTGTGCCTGATCAATCAATGCACCAACAATTGTAGGATGACAATGCCCTTGATTTACAGCAGAATAAGCTGATAAAAAATCGAAATATTTTTTTCCTTCCACATCCCAAACGAAAACACCTTCTCCTTTTTCAAGAACCACCGGTAGCGGGTGATAATTATGAGCTCCAAATTTATCTTCTAAATTTATTAACGCTTCTGATCGCTTTTCTGAAACTGTAACCATTATTTTGATTTTATAATACAGAACAAATATAATTCATTTTAAATGATTCTCAAACAAACACTACTAAAGCAAAATCAGTATTTTTATAAAAACATATCGTTTCCATGAATTCTTCAAGTAACTATAAAATCATTGATTATTTCAAAACACCAGAGATTGAATTTTCCAGTCTAAGTGAAAAAACTAAATATAGCATCAGTTATTTTTTTATGATTGCAAGCACTATTGTTTGTGCTTTATTGAGTATCCTATTTTTATTGCTTCAACAAAACGAAAATTTGTTCATTACATCATCCGCATTAATAGTTTCTTTTGTATCGTTTAATATTGTTAGACAAACAAAAAAACATACTTACCCATCAATATTTGCTACGCTAGCAATTGGGATTATTTGTCAATGGTCTATGTATAATAACATTCAAAATCCACATGTAACTGAACAGACTTGGATCATAAACATCCTACTTTATTCATTTTTTACTTTACCTTTCTTATGGGGGGTACTACTCTCTATTCTTCATGTAATCGGTATTTGTATTTTCTACTATTTTTTTTATTTTGAAAAAATAAATACTTTTTCAGAGTATAAATATTCCTCAGAGGATAAACTTGGTATTATCGTAAATATAATTTTAGGAATTGGTCTTTTTGTTTATTTCAACTGGATGAATATCAAACAAAATAAGCATGCATCTGATACACTTCAAAATTATTCTCAACAATTGAAACAACAATTTGAAATTATTTCCACACAAAATAACGAGAAAATTATCATAATTAAAGAAATGCATCATCGAGTAAAAAACAATTTACAACTCATCATCAGTCTTTTAAGACTTCAGTTTCAAGATATCGAGAATGATGAATTTTCAGCAAAAATTAATGACTCTATCAATCGCATTCATACCATTTCCTTGTTACACGAAAATTTATACAGTTCAAAAAATATCGCTAAAGTAGATTTCTTCGGCTACTTTAATAATTTATGTTTAGAAATCATACATTCTCACCAAGTGAAACATCTCGTTAATCATCGTATAAACATTGATGTCAAAGAAATAAAATTAAAACCTATAATTCCTTTAGGATTAATAATCAATGAATTAATTTCAAATAGCATCAAACATAATTTATCAAAAACAGATTTATCCATTGAAATTTCAATGAAGAAAAAAGGAGAAGGCATCTTATTTTTCGAATATAAAGACAATGGAAACTGGAATCAAGACGATTCTCATTCATCCTTTGGTATACAACTGATTGAAATTTTCACAAAACAATTAAATGGAACAGTAACAATTCAAACAACTCCAACCACTATTTATACTTTTAATTTCAACAATATACTTGAAAACTAACTATTTCATTTACGAATTTTGGAATTTAAAAGAGTCTGATTAATTTTAACCACTAACAACTAACATAAATTCAATTATGAATCCATTTTTAACAGAATCTAACTTACCCTTTGAAGCATTTAACTTCGAAAAACTAACGAATGATCATTATTTACCTGCATTAGAAATAGCAATTCAAGAAGGTAAAAAAGAGATTGACACTATCGTTTCAAATAAAGAAAATCCAAATTTTGAAAACACGATTGAATCTCTAGAAAAAAGTGGTAAATTATTAGATTTAGTAAGCACCATTTTCTTTAATCTGCATGAAACAGATAGCTCCCCAGAATTAGAAGAACTTGCATCAATTATTTCACCAAAACTTACGGATTATTCAAATGATATTTTACTTAATAAAAATCTCTTTGAAAAAATAAGTAAAGTTTATGAGTCAGCTGAAATTTTATCACTTACTATTGAACAAAAAACCCTTTTAGAAAAAACATATAAAAATTTCATTCGAAATGGTGCAAAATTAAACGAAGGAGATAAAGAAAAATTGAGAGCAATCGATATTGAATTAGCAGAATCTTCCTTGAAATTTGGAAATAATGTTTTAAAAGAGAATAATTCTTATGAATTATACATCTCTAATCCAGTCGAATTAGATGGTTTACCAGAAAGTACAATCGAAGCAGCTGCAGCAACTGCAATAGAAAAAGGGCACAATAATGGATGGGTAATTACACTTGACTACCCTAGTTACATTCCTTTTATGACTTACTCAACGAATCGTGAACTTAAAAAACAATTATTTATTGCATTTGGATCAAAAGCTTTTAAAAACAATGAGTTTGATAACCAACCTATCGTAATCAAAATCGCTTCATTAAGACACGATAGAGCTACTTTATTAGGATATGCTTCACACTCAGATTTTATTCTAGAAGAGCGAATGGCAAAAACTCCACAAACTGTAAAATCTTTTCTTGAAAACCTATTAAATTATGCATTACCAAGTGCAAAAAAAGAACTAGAAGAATTAACATCTTATAGTCAATCAATGAATGGGCCTGCAAAACTAGAAAGATGGGACATTCCTTATTATTCAGAAAAACTTAAAAAAGAACTTTTCTCTATAGATGACGAAGCATTAAAACCTTATTTCAAAATTGAAAATGTGATTAACGGTGTTTTTAAAACAGCTGAAAAACTTTATGGATTAACATTTAATGAAAGAAACGATATCCCTAAATATCATTCAGAAGTTATCACCTACGAAGTTAAAAATTCAAATAATGAACATCTTTCTTTACTCTACATGGATTTCTTTCCAAGAGGAGGAAAACGTCAAGGTGCATGGATGACCTCATTCAGAAATCAATCGAAAGAAAATGGAAAAAATATAAGACCACATGTTTCAATCGTTTGTAATTTCACAAAATCAACACCTACAAAGCCTTCCTTATTAACTTTCAACGAAGTAACAACTTTATTTCATGAATTCGGACATGCTTTACACGGAATGTGTGCAGATGGTAACTACCAAAGTATCTCAGGTACTAATGTGTATTGGGATTTTGTTGAATTACCTTCTCAAATTTTAGAAAATTGGTGTTACGAAAAAGAATGTCTAGACTTATTCGCCACTCATTACGTTACGAACGAACCAATTCCATCAGAGTATATTACAAAGATTAAAGAAAGCTCAAACTTTTTAAGTGGATTAGCAACATTAAGACAATTAAGCTTTGGATTATTGGATATTGCTTGGCACAGTCAATCTCCAACAAACATAACGAATATCAAAGAATTTGAAATTGAGCAAACTTCAAAAACAGACATCTACCCGATTGTAAATGAAACTGCAATAAGCTGCTCTTTCTCCCATATATTTCAAGGAGGTTATTCCTCAGGATACTACAGTTATAAATGGGCTGAAGTAATTGAAGCAGATGCATTTGAAGCTTTTCAAGAAGGTGGTATTTTTAATAAAACTATTGCCACTAAGTTTTATGATTGTATCTTATCACAGGGCGGTAGCGAACATCCATCTATTTTATACAAAAAATTTAGAGGAAGAGATGCAGATCCAAAAGCTTTATTGAGAAGAGAGGGGTTACTTTCTGAAACAGTTTAAGTCGGTAAGAATCATTTTGAACGAAAATAAAATTGGCTAATTCAATAATTCTACTTATATTAGATTCGTTCTAAACGAACATTTTTTTTTATTTACTTATAAATCAATAAACTATGGGACGTCCACCTACAAAACCTGCACGATTAAAAGATGGATTTTACATTGAGGTAAAAAACCCTGGATCAGGTGGGATTCGTATCCGAAGGGACACAAAAGAACAAATGCTCATTGCAGCTGAAGAATATGGAAAAAACAAACAAGTTGTTGTTCTAGGCGAAATGAGAAATGACAAATGGATTCATGAGTAAATTAATTTCTCAGATATCAAAGGGTGTTTTTTTAACACCCTTTTTTTTATGTCAATATAATTTAACTTTTCTTTTCAAAAAAAAAAGGATATCACGATTACTCGGATATCCTTTAAAATATTAGTAAATAAGGAATTATTCTCCTACTACTTCGAATTTAAATACAGGTTTTACACCTTTGTGTAAATTAGCTTCAGCTTCAAATGTACCTACCTCTTTAATTGGCTCCTCTTTAATTTTGATAGATTTTCTATCAATATCAAAACCAATTGCTCTTAAAGCGTCAGCTAACTGAACGGTATTAACTGAACCGAAAATTTTACCATTTTCACCAACCTTAGTAGCAATTTTAACAGTAACATCAGCAAGCTTTGCAGCAATTTCTTGAGCTTCAGCTAAAATTTTAGATTCTTTGTGAGCACGTTGCTTCATCATTTCAGCATGTGCTTTTTTGTTTGAAGGTGTTGCTAAAACAGCATATCCTTGAGGAATTAAAAAATTTCTTCCATATCCATTTTTCACGGTTACAGTTTCGTCTTTGTATCCTAATTTATCTACATTTTTCTTTAAGATAATTTCCATCGTTATAATGATTTAATATTTAAAAATCTTATTTAAGCATATCACCAACATACGGTAATATAGCAAGGTGACGCGCTCTTTTGATTGCTTTATTCACTTTGTCTTGGTATTTAGCAGAAGTACCAGTAATACGTCTTGGTAATATTTTACCTTGCTCATTAACCAACTTCAACAAGAAATTTGGATCTTTATAATCAATGAATTTAATACCGCTCTTTCTGAAACGGCAGTATTTACTTTTTTTAATATCGATGTTAATCGGCGTTAAATAACGAATATCGTTTTGAGACATTTTGATTTTTTTTAAGGTTAAAAATTAAGCTTCAACTTTTGTTGATTTCGCATTTCCAATTTTCGCTCTTCTTTTTTCAGCATATGCAACATGGTGTGTATCCATTTTCACTGTTAAAAAGCGCATTACTCTTTCATCACGTTTAAATGAAACTTCTAATTGAGTAACCAAATCACCTTGTCCTTCATATTCTAATAAGAAATAGAAACCAGTTGATTTTTTTTGAATAGGATAAGCAAGCTTTTTCAAGCCCCATTTTTCAGAATGCTTCAATTTACCACCAAAAGCAGCAATTTCGCCTTCGAATTTTTGCACTGCTTCCTTTGCCTGTTCATCAGACAAAACGGGAGTTAAAATGAAAACAGTTTCGTAAGAATTCATAAAATAAATATTAGGTTAATAAACCACAAATTTACAATAATTATTTAAAATGCAATAATGTCTTGTGAATTTTTCATCTGATTATAGATACTTTGAAATTAAAGACTTCAAATCATTTGCAGCAACAACACCCGACTGCCTCCATTTCACTTCTCCATTCTTAAATAATATTAGTGTAGGAACCCCTCTCACTTGAAATTTTGCAGCAGCGGCAGGATTTTTATCAACATCTACTTTTATAACAGAAGCCTTATCACCTATTTTAACCTTTAATTCGTCTAAAATTGGCGACATCGTTTTGCATGGTCCACACCATGTAGCATAAAAATCAACTAATGTGGGTTTACTACTATTGATTAAATTTGAAAATGATTTAGACATACTTATTTTTTTTGAGATATTTTTGATTTAATATATTTTAAACTATCCAATGATAGAACCCCTAAAACTCCACCATAACCAATTGAAATATATGGATTTGAACTTATTGGACAAGTTCCTGATGAACAACCTATAAAGTAATAATATAAATAGCCAAAAGTCGCGCCGCACAAAAACAATAAAATGTGACTTTTGTAATTAAAAATATTTTTCATGAAAATTTCATTTTACGTTATGCTGCAAAGTTGAATAAAAAAATAAAATTTATCTGTAACAAT
Organism: Candidatus Planktophila lacus; assembly: GCA_943325145.2. GTDB lineage: Bacteria > Bacteroidota > Bacteroidia > Flavobacteriales_D > Crocinitomicaceae > CANHVK01. Next base: position 9,646 of record CALPOI020000051.1, read on the forward strand.
AGTTACTCTATCAATTCTATTTTAGAAGCAATGGGTGAAATTCTCATTAAAGTATTCCTGAAAAAAGAAAAAGGGCCCTGTAAAAGCCCTTTTTCATTTTTTAACCTGTAAACGTTAAACTTGATCCGTACTGTGTTTAACGAGAATTTTTGAATATGGTTACATAAATAAATAAAAAATCAAAAATCATTAATTAACCATTTTAATTTTAATAAATTAACCATTAATTTAATTTCAATCTCTACCAATTTTAATTTCGCTGATAAATAACTCACCTCTCTGGCGTTTACCAAAAACAATGAACTTTCGCCACTTTCAAACCTAATTTGTTCTGAATCTCTTAATGATTTAGAATGTTCTACTAACTTCATTTGAGTTAATTGCATTTGCTTCATTTGTTTTATTTCATTCTTCAAAGTTTGAATTTTAGTTTGAAAATCTCTTTTTTTGGTTGCCACATCCAAAGTTGCATTTTCAAGTTTTAATTTCGCCTGTTTGAAAGAAGCTCTTTCTTTACGAAGTAATAAAGGTACGTAAGCAGTCATCCCGAATTTATAATTATTTGGAGACAATGACTGGAAATTATTAGTTCCAATAGGTTGAGTCAATAAATTATACCCTAAATTAAGCGTTGGTTTCAATTGTTCTCTTTTCCATTTTAATTCAACTTCAAGTTGATCTACTTTATATTTTACTTGTTGAAAAAGTGGTAAAGAATCCATTTCAAATTGTAAATCTAATACATCGTCTTGAATAAATTCAATCGCATCTTGAGGGACTGTATTTGATGGTAAAATTGCAGGTTGTAGCGAGTCAGTCCAAAGGTATAATTCTGTAAGTATCGAAGTGTTTTTAAATTGATTTTCTGACTGTAACAAATCTATAGAACGTGATTCAAATTGCATCAATGCTTCTACCGTATCAATAGAAGGTGATTCTCCTTGATCAACTTGACTTTGCGTTGCAGCTAGTCGTTGCTTTGCTAATTCAACACCTTCTTTTGCAATACTGACTTTACGATAAGCTTCTACCCATAACCAATAGGAAGAAAATGCATCTAATGCTAGATCATTGATTATTAACTTTCTTTCTGTCTCTCCTAATTGTCCTGCAATTTTCGCTTGTTTTAACTGTGCCCTTCGCTCATCAAATAATAGACCTTGACCTAATGGAAGTTCAACACCCATATACCACAATCCTGATGAAGGAATATACATCTCTTTACTCAAATAATCCCCCCTATTTGCATCATAACCAGATTTTAATGTTGCTCCGACCCAAGTGGGTAACTTTAATGAGGAAGAAGACATCCAATAATATTCATTTCCTGCAAACTTCTTTTGTTCAATAGATGATCCAAACGCTGGGTCAAAAAAACCTTTCGCTTTCATGCGTTCAGTTGCACCAATATTTTGCACATTGTAAGCCTTTTGTAAAAAAGGATGGTTTTTCAATACCAAAAACTTGTAATTTTCATAAGTCATTACTTGTTGTGAAGTACTAAAAAAAGCAACAAACACAGATAGCAAAACAACCCATTTTTTATAAGTTTTCATCTTATTTTTTCTTTTTATTTTTTTCAACTGAAGGTTTTCCCGCATAAAATTCTGCTGGAAACCCATTTAGATTTCTCCAAATCTCATACCAAACAGGAACATTATTGAGCATTGTAAATGTCTTTACTCCACCTCCAACTCGAAGTCCTTTTGGCCATTTTCGTTCTTTTTTATCCGGAACAGCAATAACACGATATAACCCATTGGAACTACTAAAATTATCAATTGCTAAAATAGTACCACCAAATGTACCAAAAGAAGCATCTGGCCACCCACCAAATACAATTGCTGGCCATCCATCAAATTGCAACCTCACATGTTCTCCTTTATTCAATAATGGATAATTCATTGGCTCAACATAAAATTCAACTGCTAAATCATATTTTTCAGGCATTACAGTTAAAAGTTCTTCGCCTTCTTTGATAATTTCACCAATTCC
>CALPOI020000052.1 GCA_943325145.2 Candidatus Planktophila lacus
AATTCATTTAATAAATCTTCTAAAACATTCATGTTTCTGAATGGGGTGTCCATGAAAATCTGAGTTTGATGGTGTCTTCTTACATTTGTTTCCATTTCTTTCAATTTACGAATTCTGTCTTTTCGTTCTCTCGGAAGATATCCGTGAAATGTAAATGATTGTCCGTGAAAACCACTACCCATCAATGCTAATAAAATCGAAGATGGACCTACCATTGGAGCAATCCAAATTCCTTTTTCATGCGCTAAAGCAACCAAATTAGCTCCTGGATCCGCTATACAAGGGCAACCTGCCTCAGATAAAACGCCTATAGAAAAACCTTCCTTAATAGGTTTAAGGTAATAACTTAATTGATCAATTGGTGTATCTTTTTTAAGTATAAAAAACGTGCTATCATCAATTGGAAATTCACGGTCTATTTTTCTTAAATATCTTCGAGCGGATTTTAAATCTTCAACAGCGAAGTAGCGTAAATTCTTAACAGTTTCAGCAACATCTAATGGTATGACATGTTTTGTTGATTCACTTCCTAAAGTAGTTGGAATTAAATATAATTTTCCTGAAGACATATTTTATAATTTGTTTGAGATAATTTTTTGAACCAAAATATCAGTAGCTTGATCTACGATATCATATACTTCCTCAAAATCATCTAAAGTACCATAGTAAGGATCAGGTACTTTTCCTTCTTCTTGGTCAGTTATAGGACCTATTAATAAATGAATTTTTTTCTTATCCTCTTCACTTCGAGCCATTTCTAATAAATCATCCCTATTGCTATCGTCCATTGCGAGAATAAGATCAAATTCATCAAAATCTGCAGGAACAAACCTTCTAGCTCGAAGAAAATCAATGGGAGTACCTTTGTAATTTGCTGTTGAAATCATTCGTTTGTCTGGTGTTTCACCCTCATGGAACCCTGAAGTACCAGCAGAATCAACATAAATAGATAAATTATTGTTTATAACCTTTTTACGTAATAAACCATCAGCAATTGGAGATCTACAAATGTTACCTAAACAAACCATTAATATTTTCATAGCTGAAATTTCGTCGAATTTAATTGTTGTAAAGTTAAAAAAAAACTTGAACGAGGAAAGGAATGTTCTATCTCGTCGTAATAATAATCAAATTTTAAATTCGATTCCAACCATTAATTTTTGATCACGTTTTTGGATGGTTGTGTAGGCAGGTTGATTATTGTAATAATAGATATAGGAGATTAACAATGCTGTTTTTTTTGCTACGGTAAAATTAATGTCTGACCGAGATTGGATTAAATAATCTTTTAAAAGAACCGTATTTGGTTGAAAATAGGTTTCATGTAACAATTCAAACTTTGAGAATTTCATTTTTAATTTTGGTCTTAGTGAAAAACGAAATAAATTAGTTTCAGACTTTCGAGTTACATCATTTCCTGAAGGTGCGGCAAACTTATTTTGTTCACCCGTGATTGCAGTACTAATTGAAAAATTAGTTCTTTCTGAATGATAAACTAACCATTTGAACCCGACTAATAGGTTCGTTCGTAATTTAAATCCTTTGAATTCATTACTGAATGAGCTTACACCAATATATGGTGAAAGTGTTGATTTATATCGATAATCGTAATTTATAATCGCTTGATGTTCTAAATTGTTTTTTTTGAAATTTAATTCTCCGTAAAAAATTCTATAAGAAGTCGATAATTCCGAAATTGAGTCTTGTCGGTCATAATTTATCTGTGATAAGACATCTAATTTATTTACGTTACCTTCAAAATAAGTTAGGTTATTTTTAAATTGTAGAGAATTTAATTGTGATTGTGCGTGATAAACCCCATTTAAATTAATTGTAATTATAAAAATAACAAACACTAATCTCTTCATTTTAAATAATTAATTTGTTTTTTTAATGGTTTTTATCTTAAGCGAGTAAATCATTTTCGTCACAAAGTTAAACTTTGATTTACATTACTTTGTGTGTTTTCTGTTTTAACATCTACAAAATAATTGAGAACACAAAATAATTCACAATAATATTTCTTCGAAATTGCTCTATTATAAAAAAGAATGACTAAATTTAGGTGATTCAGTGATGGATTATTAATCTTAATCTTCTATGTTATGAGACAGTTAAAAATAGCAAAACAAGTTACCAATAGAGAGGTAGCTTCTTTGGATAAGTACTTACAAGAAATTAGCAGAGAAGAGATGATTTCTGTAGATGAAGAGGTTCAATTAGCACTTAGAATTAAAGCTGGTGATAGAAAAGCACTTGAACGTCTCACGAGAGCAAATTTACGTTTTGTAGTCTCTGTTGCTAAACAATATCAAAATCAAGGAATTACTTTGCCTGACTTAATTAACGAAGGCAATGTAGGTTTAATCAAAGCTGCCGAACGATTTGATGAAACGAGAGGTTTTAAATTCATTTCTTATGCTGTTTGGTGGATTCGTCAAGCGATCCTTCAAGCGTTGGCAGAACAAGCTAGAATTGTTCGGTTACCTTTAAATAAAATTGGAACAATTAATAAAATTAACCGCGCGTTTTCTGAATTAGAGCAAAAAAATGAACGTCCTCCTTCAGCAGAGGAACTTTCAGAATTTTTAGGCTGCTCAGTGAACGACGTAAAACAATCTTTACTTTCAAACGGAAGACATGTTTCTATGGATGCTCCCTTAATGGAAGGGGATGAATCTTCTTCTAGTTTGTATGATGTATTGCCTAATGATGGCTTTGATACCCCAGACAATGATTTAGAGAAAGAATCACTTAGAAAAGATATTGAACGATCGCTTTCTACGCTTACATCTAGAGAGGGTGAGGTGGTGAAATTATATTTCGGCCTCAATGGAAAATACCCATTATCACTGGATGAAATTGGTGTTAAATTCGATCTTACACGAGAAAGAGTGCGACAAATTAAGGAAAAAGCGATTCGACGTATGAAACATACCTCAAGAAGTAAAATGTTAAAAAGTTACTTAGCTTAATTATGGTTAAAACACTATTATTTAATCAATACACTAAACGTTCCTGTTGCTTTCGATGAAATTCTAAGTTTCTCGACTTCAGGAACGATTGCTGTAATTTGTAATGAATTAATTTTCGTCTTTAATCTTATCTCTTTTGAAATAGACCGATTTAATTCCTTTTCGAGTAGTACTTTTTGGGTTTTCAAGTCTTTTCCTATATTGTAATGCGCCATTTCTCTTATTTTACTGGTGATTAAATCATCAAATAACCATTTAGCGCTTTTTATTAATTTGTTTTTGGTTGCAATATCAAAAGTTAAATCAGGAAAACTAATTTCTTCTTTTTCAGTATCGTAAGTTGGAGTTCCATTAAAAAACAAAGTCCCTTTTTTATCTCCACTAAAAGCTACTTTAAAGCTAAGTTTTTGACCTGAAGCTCCCCAAATTCGTACGCTGTCAATAATGAGTTTATTCTTTTTTAAAGTTACTTCTTTTTGATCACTGTTTATTTTAAGTATCTCATTAAAAGAACTATACAAACCTTTGATATCTAAATATATGTTGAATCCATCTGTACTCTGTGAATTTTCAATTAATGGAAGTGGTTCAACTACTGTCTCCCTTTTTTCAAGTTCAACTTTTGGAAAAGCTTCCAATTGGAGTTCTAATTGAACTTTAGAAGCATTGAATTGTATGTCTGATTTACTTATTTTTTTAGGAGATAAATAGAAATATCCCAATCCTCCACCTAAATCAATTGGTTCATTGAGTTGATTCCAAATCTTTTTCGCCTCCTTCTCTAAAGCAAAACTTTCTATTTTTTGATCTAAATCTTTTGTAACATCCAATAAGGCTTTTGTCATTTCTTTCTCTAAATGTGAAGTTGCGTCGTATTTTAAAAAAGTGACCTCGCATTTGTCCTCCGATACTACATCATTAATAGTAGTTTGAGATTTTAATTTATAATCTGCAGTGATCGTAAGTGCTGTAGATGTGGAAATTTTTATTTTTCGCATTGGCTCATTCATCCCACAACTTGCAGATACCCTTGGAACTATACAATTACCGTTTTCATTCAATAGGTTTGTGCATTTAGGACAATAACTAATTTTGATCCCATATTTACCTGACAATTCTAATAAAAGTTTATTAGTGGCACTACCAATTTCTATTGGGTTTCTTTCAAAAACATATGAAACACTTACACCCTCACATTGTTGTTTGTCATCTTTAAATGTCGTTGGGATATTTTTTTCAGCTGTCTTTAAATAATTATCCAATTGAATTTCAATAGGTAGTGTGATTAAAGATGGGGGTTGCACATAATTCGTTGTGGCATAACTGATTGTAGGTTCAATCGGTTGTATCGTTTTACAGCTCACTAAATTTAAAACTAAAAGAAGTAGGCTAAATCTATAAAAATTAAATACGGAGAAAATGGGTATATACATTGATGAAGTCTAAATAGGAACTTTTTTTTACTAAATTCTGCATCAAATATATAAAATCAATTCCTTGTTATATCTTTACTTTAAAATAGTTCATCTTCGCTGAAGAATTGATTAAATCTTTTTTTGTTCGTATGCGGAACCTATTTTACAACGGCCTTTTTGATGAAATAAATACAATATGGATGAAATTAATTTTGTAGTCAAGGAAACTAATTTAGACAAAACGAATATTCAGAACACTCTTCAGTTATTTAATGAAGGGGCGACTATTCCCTTTATTGCGCGTTATCGAAAAGAACGAACAGGTGGACTCGACGAACTTCAAATTGCTCAAATTAGAGAAGTTTCCAAAAAATACAACGAAGCAATACAACGGCAACAAACCATCATTAAAGCGATCACTGAACAAGGAAAAATAACTAATGAATTAACTGAAAGGATAAATTCAACTTTCGATTTGTTAACGTTAGAAGATTTGTACTTGCCATATAAAACAAAAAGAGTTACACGCGGAGAGAAAGCGAAGAAATTAGGTTTAGAACCATTGGCAAAAATGGTGATGGCTCAAAAAGGCGGTGAGTTTTCTCGAATGGTAGAGTCTTTTAATAAGAACGGTGAGTTGACGGAAGAAGATGTCCAACAAGGTGTTAAAGACATCATTGCTGAATGGATCAATGAACACGAAATCACTCGCTCCCGATTACGACAATTATTTCAAAGAAAAGCCATTTTAGTAAGTAAAGTTGCAAAAGGGAAGTCTGAAGAAGGTGAAAAATATAAAGATTACTTTGAATTTTCTGAACTATTATCAAAAGTTCCATCGCATCGATTTTTAGCAATTTTCCGAGGAGAAAAAGAAGATATTCTTACCATTAAAGCGCAACCTTTAAAAGAAGAGGCCATTAATCTTTTGGAAAGTATTTATTTAAAATCAAGAGATTCATTGGGAGAATTGGTAAAAGAAGCATGCAAAGAAGCGTATACACGTTTACTTTCTGTTTCACTTGAAAATGAAGTTCTTAATGAGTTAAAGATAAAATCAGACAAAGAAGCGATTAAAGTTTTTGCAGTGAATCTTAAGCAATTGTTGTTAGCTTCTCCTTTAGGCGCAAAACGTGTACTTGCAATTGACCCTGGATTTAGAACAGGATGTAAAGTAGTGTGTTTAGACGAACAAGGAAATTTATTAAATAACCAAACAATTTACCCCCATCCACCACAAAACGAGCGAGATAAAGCGAGTGCTAAAATTTCTCAGTTAGTACAAATGTATAAAATTGAAGCAATTGCCATAGGTGATGCAACTGCAGGTAGAGAAACCGAAAATTTAATTCGTAAAGTAAGGTTCGATCGTGATGTAGAAGTATATAGTGTAAGAGAAGACGGAGCTTCCATATATTCTGCAAGTCCAATTGCACGAAAAGAATTTCCAGATTACGATGTCACTGTTCGCGGTGCTGTTTCAATAGGTCGACGACTTTTAGATCCACTGTCTGAATTAGTGAAAATTGACCCTAAATCAATTGGTGTTGGACAATACCAACATGAAGTAAATCAGAATTTACTGAAAGAATCTTTGGATGATGTAGTTGTATCAGCCGTGAACACAGTAGGCGTTGACGTGAACTTAGCATCTCCTTATTTGCTTCAGTATGTATCAGGTTTAGGACAGTCCTTGGCTGAGAACATCGTAAAACATCGGACTGATTTTGGAACGTTTAAATCGCGAAAAGAACTGATGAAAGTAAAATCATTGGGGGCAAAATCATTTGAACAAGCTGCAGGTTTTTTACGTATTCAAGGCGCTGAATATCCATTAGACAACTCAGCAGTTCATCCAGAATCATATGCGGTCGTTGAAAAAATGGCTAAAAAACTAAAAACTACGTTACAAGAATTAGTAGGAAACAAAGAACTCATTGAACAAATTAAACACGCTGATTTTTCAGATGTGGATAAATTTACGTTTGATGACATCATCAACGAATTGAAAAAACCAGGAAGGGATCCTCGAAAAAAAGCAAAAGTTTTTGAGTTTGATGCAGCACTTAAGTCAATTGAACAACTTAGAATGGGAATGAAATTACCTGGAATAGTAACTAATGTAACTGATTTTGGTGCATTTGTAAATATCGGAATTAAAGAGAATGGTTTAATACACAAATCACAACTTGCCGATGTTTTTGTTGTAAATCCATCTGATTTCATTTCCTTACATGAACATTTGGTGGTAGAAGTTGTATCTTTAGACATCGAACGAAAAAGAATTGGTTTAAAAAAAGTATCAAATACACAATAAAAAAGAGGTATTAATCTAATTTCGTTAAAAAAATATCTATATGAAATATTCAATAGCATTGCATGGTGGAGCTGGAACAATTTTACCACATTTAATGACCCCAGAAAAGGAAATTGCCTACAAAGAAGGATTAAAAGCTGCTTTAATTTCGGGTGAACAACTTTTAAAAGAAGGTAAATCTGCGTTAGATGCTGTTGAAGCAACTGTTAAATCATTAGAAAACAACCCGTTATTTAATGCGGGTAGAGGTTCTGTTTTTACGCACAATGGTACACATGAAATGGATGCGAGCATCATGAATGGTAGTGACAAAACTTCTGGCGCTGTCGCTGGTGTGAAAGGTATTAAAAATCCAATTTCTCTTGCTAGAAAAGTGATGGAACAAACCGAACATGTTTTATTATCAGGAAATGGAGCGCAGGAATTTGCTGTCTCGGTAAATGAAAAAATGGAAGAGGAATCGTATTTTTTTGACCAATTTCGTTACGATCAATTACAACAAGCTTTACAAACTGATGGTGTATTTTTAGACCATTCTGACGATAAATTTGAACAAGGAGAAAAGAAATTTGGTACAGTTGGTGCTGTAGCAATGGACTGCAATGGCAATATAGCTGCTGCTACGAGTACTGGGGGTATGACGAATAAAAAATTTGGACGATTAGGGGATAGCCCAATCATTGGTGCAGGTACTTATGCCGATAATGCTACATGTGCAATAAGCTGTACAGGACATGGGGAATTTTTCTTGAGGGCTGTAGTTGCTCATGATGTTTCATGTTTAATGGCTTACAAAGGTTTAAGTTTAGAGGAAGCAACAAATTATGTTGTGAACGATAAACTTGTTAAATTTGGTGGTGAAGGTGGCTTAGTTGCTGTTGATTCTTTAGGTAATATTCAAATGGTTTTTAATACAGATGGTATGTACCGAGCTTCAAAATCTTCAACAAGTGATTATTATATAGCAATTTATAAATAGTTGGTTCTGAAATGCGAATTTTTCTAGTAGTTTGTTTTTTTCTCAATTTTTGCTTGATTTTCGGTCAACATCATGACGATCATTTGCATTCAAACGAGGGAGCTACTTCTTCAGAATTTCTTCGTAAATTAAGATACCAAGGTCCAAGTGTTAAAAGTTCTTTTGTTGAAAATAAAGGCCAGTGGCCGAGTGATGTCTTGTTTCGCGCTTCCTTTCGAGGCGGAAATTTATGGGTACAAAAAAAGAAATTAGTTTTTCATCTACAAGATTTTTCTGAATTGCATGCCTCACACATGAATTTTAAAGATTCTAAAGATCAGATAATTACTAAAAACCATGTCGTGCACATTAATTTTGATCACGCTATTTCTTATTCTCATATTTCAAAAGGTACGCCTTATGAAGATTATCAAAATTATTTTATTGGTAATGATTCCAGTAAATGGGTAAGTGGTGTTCAATCTTTCTCAGACATTACAATTCATGGTATCTACAAAGGAATTGATTTAAGATTAATTCAAGAAGATGAACAACTTAAATATGAATACCGTGTCTCTCCAGGTACAGATCCTTCTATAATTCAATTATCTATCGCAGGTGCAAAAAAAATCGAATTAGATGAATTAAAACGTCTAAATATAAGTACCCCATTAGGGACCATCATCGAAGAAAAACCTTATGTTTATCAATTAAACAATGGTATAAAAAAAGAAGTTAAGTCTGATTTTTTAGTTCAAAATGAGAAGGTCTCTTTTCAGTTAGGATATTATGATAAATCTAAGGAATTAATCATAGATCCTGTATTAGTTTTTGCAACATACAGTGGATCTAGAGCGGATAATTTTGGAATGACTGCTACCTATGGTCATGATGGTTCGGCATATTCAGGCGGCACTGTATTTGGAATTGGCTATCCAACACCTGATTCGAGTGCGTTCGACATCACAACAAATTTTTCTGCAGTTGAAAATGCAGGAAGTGCCAGTGATGTTTTCATTTCTAAATACTCTCAAGATGGAAAAAAAATGCTTTGGACCTCTTTTTTAGGAGGAGGTAATCCTTCTGTAGGTGCTGAAACTGTCCATTCGTTAATTTGTGATTCACTTAATAATATTTATGCATTCGGTGTTACTTCAAGTCCAGACTTTCCAGTAACTTCTAATGCATTCCAACAACAACATAATGGAGGTAGTGATTTCAATGTTATTTTTAATGGTGCTTTGTTTGGCTCCAGAGGCACAGATGTATTTGTTTCTAAATTGAGTGCAAATGGGCATCAATTATTGGGTTCTACCTATGTTGGAGGAAAACAAAATGATGGTGTTAATTACAATATAAGTTCGGGATCTTATGGATCAGTTGCTGCCTATGATTCATTGACATCAAATTATGGAGATCAATTCAGAGGGGAAATAATGATTGATTCTTTAAATAACGTAATTGTTGCAACTTCAACAAGATCAAATGATTTTCCAATTATTAATGGTGTTAATTCATCTTTAATTGGAGAGCAAGATGGGGTGATTTTTAAATTAAATAATGATTTTTCCTCCTTATCATTCTCTACTTATATCGGTGGTAGTAAAAATGATGCCTTGTATTCGGTTAAATTAGATTCATCTTACAATATTGTATTTTGTGGTGGTACAAGTTCAGTTGATTTACCTACAACAACTAATGTTTATCAACCTGCATATGGTGGTGGTAAAGCAGATGGTTTTATCGGGAAATTAAGTAATTCAGGAAATGTAATTAAACACTTAACTTACATGGGATTGAACAATTACGATCAAACATTCATGTTGGAAATCAATCAAGACGATGAAGTTTATTTAGTTGGTCATTCTTTAGGCGGTAATTTTCCAGTTGTAAATGCCAATTATTCTGTCCCTAAAAGTACGCAGTTCATTGCACATTTAGATAAGAGTTTGTCTCAACTATTGCAATCAACGGTTTATGGAAATGGCAATCCAAATCAAGTAAATATTTCTCCTTCTGCATTTTTAGTGGATATCTGTGGGAATGTGTATGTTTCAGGATGGGGAGCGAATATCCTTCAATCACAGCCATTATCAAATATGCCAGTAACTCCGGATGCATTTTTATCCAGTTCTCCGAATGGTTTTGATTTTCATTTATTCGTGTTGGATAGGGGATTCGATGAAGTGAAGTATGCAACTTACATGGGAGGAAATCAAAGTGATGAGCACGTAGATGGTGGTACTTCTCGCTTTGATAAAAATGGTGTAGTTTATCAGTCTGTTTGTGCAGGATGTTGGGGGAGAAGTGATTTTCCTTTCCCTCCAAATATGGATGTTTGGTCAAAACAAAACTTAAGTACAAAATGTAATAATTTGGTTTTTAAATTTGATTTTCAATTAGTTCCAACAGCAAAGATAAATGTGATTGAAGACACTACATGTGCCCCGGCTCGTATTGTTTACAAAAATCAAAGTGTTTCCTTTGATAAGTTTTATTGGAAATTTTCTGACTCAGAAATTGACTCAACCTCCATGGAAGTAACTAAAAAATACTTAGTTGGCGGAGATTATACTACAACTTTGTTCGTGAAAAGTGATATTTGTAAACTGACAGATCAAGTAGTTTATAAATTAAGAATTGTTGACAGCGTCTCATTAGAACCTTTTCCAACCTTAGAGTATTGTGATTCAAAATCAATTAAATTTACTCCTAATTCATTGGGTACTGCAAAAAAATTCCATTGGTCTACTTCGGGTGCCTTTTTAGACTCAATCAACCCTATTGATTCTACTTTAAGAACATTGGTAACGCCTCCGTTTAATTATTATTTAAAAGCATCCAATGGGTTGTGTGAAAAGATCGACACTTTAGTTATTAAGAAACTTTCAGATTCCTTATCTCTTTTTTCTGATTCAGTTTTATGTTCATCATCTGCTTTGATTGTAGGAAGTTTGTCTCAGAAAAGACCTGAATTCACGTTTAATTGGACTCCTTCTAACCAGATTATCCAACAAAAAACTTTTGATTCAGTAATAGTGAATTCGAGTTACAAGGGATTATTTTTTTTAACTGCTTCAGCACCTAATGGTTGTCTGTTTAAGGATTCTATTTCCATTCGAAAAATTGACAGTCTTATTCTTCAAACTCCTAAATTAATTGAAGTGTGTACTCCTTCTTTAGTTAATTTAAAGGTATCTTCATCTGTTTACAATTCACTTTTTACTTGGTCTAATAACTCGGATTACAAAGACACATTGCAGTCCAGTTTTGATTCCATTTACCCACCTTTTAATTTAACTAAAGATTCTATTTTTTACGTTTCTGCCCAACGTGGTGATTGTAAAGACCAAGATACGATACGAATTACGCTCTTGAAAAACAGGTTAAAACTCTTTAAAGACACACTGCTTTGTACACCTCAGTTAATTCCTCTTTCAACAACTTTTAAAAGTGATCTTTCTCATTTTGAATATGAATGGCTACCAAAAGATTCTATTGTTGCTCAATTGGATAGCATGCATGTGAATGTTTTCCCAAAAACAAGTCAATATTTTACTTTATCTGTAAAAAATTCAACGTGTCAGTTGAAAGATTCTGTTTTCATTGATTTATCAAAAGTCGTTGGTGTGGAGAAACTTTCTTCTTTAGAATATTGTGCTCCTATCCAGATTACTCTTACCCCTAAAACGAAAGGTGAAGTCACCAATTTTATTTGGGCATCTGATAGCTCTTTTCAACGTATTATTCAAGAAGGCTTAAATTCAAAATTAGATTATAAAGTACTAAAAGATAAGATGCTTTATTACAAAGTAATGAATGCCTCGTGTGAGAAAATTGATAGCGTTTTTGTTCGCATTTTATCGTCAAAATATAATTTACTAGGAGATACTTCTATTTGTAAATCTTCTCAAGATACATTACAATTTAAATTCGGGAAA
>CALPOI020000053.1 GCA_943325145.2 Candidatus Planktophila lacus
GTTCATGACGCGTAGGATGGGTATCACACCCACTCGCATAGCGTTTTGAAAACTTAAACACTTCGACATCAAGTGAATTCTTCTTTTTAAAATAGGATTTTACAGATTCTAACACAGTATGTAAATGCGCTTTTAAACGGTCATTGGCCATCGGACTAACAATGCAAATAAATTTCTTAACTTTTTTAGAACGGCATTCGTCTTCAATCAACTCAATGTAGGCTTCTTTCATTTTTTCTTTAGGAGCCAAACCATCGTTTTGTCCGAGACAAATACATTCCAAATCTGGTAATCGAAGGTTAGAACAATCTATTTTTTTTGAACAAAAAGAAAGATCAATGTAATCTTTTACTTTCGGTAAGGTATTCTCATTTCCGCAACAACTTCGAACTAACCCAAATCCAGAAACAGAGGTCAAAACCCAATCTGCTTTTAACTTACGACATACCGAAGGACCATAACTAAAATAAGCCGAATGCTGATCGTACCATTCATTTGTTCCACACGGAGAAACCAACATGTAAGAACCTGTTCCACAAGTGATTGAATCACCAATAAATTCAACTAATTTTGTTTGAATAGAACTGTTCAATAATTTTTCACAGTACACGCCTTTAAAACCAATGTAACCAATTTTCGCTTCTGTTCCTTTACATATCTTGACTTCGTGGACTTGATTTTCTGAAACATTTTTGGCGACTACTATACGGTTAGTTTTGCTTTTTAATTTGATGCGTTTAGTGAATTTACCATCTAAAATAATTTCCACATAATTGTGCGGGCCAAAATAAGATTCATCTTCAATGACAACCACACAATCTGACCCTTTGAATGAAAATTGTATTGTCGCGCCTGATGCCCAACATTTTGGCAACGCTTTATTTGAAAAATCAAACCGACCGATGTAATTCAATCTTGCATCTGAAGCGCTATAAAATTGTTCTGATTTTTTAGTATTGAATAGAAATAAAAAGATCCCGAGTAAAAACAGTAATGCAATTGGGATACTATATTTATAAAGATATTTCATGCATTAAATTTATAAAAAAATCGCAAATCTATTTCAAATGAGTAAAATGTGATAAATCTAAAGTTATTCAACTAACCTTGAGAAAACACAACCGATGTCATACTAAGCGAGCCAGCAACCAATTTATCATTGAACAATTGGATAGTATCTTTAGAAGTTCTTAAGGCAGTGGCGTAAACCAATGGGAAAAAATGATCCGGGGTTGGAATAGCTAACCCCACAGCAGCACCTAATTGATGATAATTCAACAAATCTTTATCGTTTCTCTGAAGAATGAGTCGGTTGATACTTTCTCGTGCCTCTTTCGCCCAATCGTAACCGTAATCTACTTCATCCATTCGAGCAAAATCAACCTTCCCAAGATTATGCACAATGTTTCCACTACCAATAATCAGCACTCCTTTATCCCTTAAAGAGGACAATTGCTTGGCCAATTCAAAATGATAGCTTGCAGACTTCGAATAATCGATGCTTAATTGCACCACAGGAATAGAAGCGTCTGGATACAAATGTTTCACCACCGACCAAGTCCCATGATCCAAACCCCAAGTTTGATCCAAACCAACGTTCGTGTTTTGCACTAACTTTTTTGTTTCCTCTGCCAATAGCAACGATCCTTTTGCAGGATATTGAACATCAAACAAAGCCTTTGGAAAACCTCCAAAATCATGAATCGTCTTTGGGTGTTCCATCGCTGTTACAAATGTTCCGTTTGTCAACCAATGTGCAGAAATACAGAGAATCGTCCTTGGTGTTGGAATATTTTTCACTATGGATTTAAATCCATTCGTAAATTCATTTTCTTGAATAGCGTACATTGGATTTCCATGTCCTAAAAAAAGAACTGGCATTGTCGGCGTCACCCCAAATTTTGAGGCCATTTTTTCTAAAGTAGTTAAATCGCCCATAAATGGAATTGTTGTAAGTGCTAATGAGGATTTTATAAATGTGGATCGTTTCAATTACTGAGTTTCTTGTCGATTTCACGAAACTACGAAATCATTTAAAAAAAGAATACTGCATTAACTAATTTTGGGAGGGAAATAAAAATATTCAATTAAAGAAATTCAAACAAAACTATAGGATGGTTAAAAATAAGTGAAGGAGGGACATCCGCCACAATTGTAGACCCCAAAATAATTTTTGTCACTGCGTTAAACTGTAATGCGAGTGGTATACTAATGCGCCACAATCATCCCAGTGGACAGATGAAAGCTAGTTATGAAGACAAGAACATCACTGATAAAATAGTAAGTGCAGGAAAGCTATTGGGTGTAAATATATTAGACCATTTAATAATTGACAGATTTGGTTATTTATCTATGTGTGATGAGGGGTTGATGTGAAAAATGATAATTAAACTTATTTAATAAATTATTTGCTACTTTTATTAAGTATATTTAAGCCTATGAAAAATTTAATTATTGTATTTATATTGCTCAGTACACTAGTAGTAGCGCAAGCACCAAACAAAATGAGCTTCCAAACTGTAGTACGCAACAATTTAGGCAAGTTGGTAGTAAACAAAAGCATAGGGGTGCGCCTTAGTATTTTACAAACCACTTCCAATGGAACTGCTGTGTATATGGAAACACACTCCAAAACAAGCAATGTTAATGGTTTATTAACCTTAGAAGTAGGTACAGGAACAACTATGACGGGAACTTTTTCAACAATTGATTGGGCTCAAGGACCGTACTTTCTTAAAACAGAAATGGATGTGAATGGTGGTTCAAATTATACAATTACTGGTGTCACGGAATTTGTAAGTGTACCGTATGCTAAAATGTCTGAGAACTCAAAGGTATCAGATGCTACAAAAACGCTTACTAACGGAACCAATTATGGTGATATGAATTTTTGGAATGGAACAACCTGGGTACCTTTGAATGTTGGGAATGAAGGTCAGATATTAACGATTTGTGGTGGTAAACCTACTTGGACCATAGGAGGGGTATGCCCAGGAACAATTTCTGCATTGAACTGTTCATCAGCGACTAACAACGGAACATTGACTGCAACAACAAATACTAGTAGTGTAACAAGCGTAATTTCCTACACTGGAGGAAATGGCGGACCACACAATGGGCAAGTGGTGACTTCTACTGGAGTAACCGGCTTAACTGCTACTCTACAAGCAGGTTCTTTTGCCAATGGAAATGGAAGTTTAACGTATACTATAACTGGAACACCACTAACAAGTGGAACTGCTAGTTTTGCATTGAACATAGATGGTAAAACATGTGTGTTGACAAGAACAGTTTCTACACTACAAACTTCTGGTATTAATTTTACTTCTATTGGCGCTTCAGTGGGTTCATTTCAAAATAACGTAACAGATATAGAAGGTAATTCCTATAAAACTGTTAAAATAGGAACACAAGTTTGGATGGCAGAAAACCTTAAAACATCCAAATACAACGATGGTACAATAATTCCAAATATCACTGACAGTACCCAATGGTCAAACTTAACCACAAGCGCTTGGTCTTATTTCAAAAACGATGCTGCTAACAATTCTAAATACGGTAAACTATATAATTGGTATGCGGTGAGCAAAACAACAAATGGTAATAAAAACATTTGTCCAACAGGATGGCATGTACCTACAGACGCAGAATGGACAATTCTAATGGATTATTTAGGAGGCCCTAATGAAGCAGGAGGCAAAATGAAAGAAGTCGGCACATCAAGTTGGGATGCACCAAATACAGGTGCAACAAATTCTTCCTTGTTCACTGGGCTTCCTGGTATTTACATAGGTTTCTACGGTAGCTGGCTAAGTACTACTGATATAGATTCAACTACTTGCTGGGTTAGATTCCTAAGATACAATAGCAATGATCGAGCAAATAGTTGGTACACAAGTAAGAATACAAAAAGCTCTATAAGGTGTCTAGAAGATTAATCAAATTATAAACTATTTATCATAATTTGTTTTTTTATTTACACAGATATCGTAGTGCTACCCCCTCCCATTACCAAAATCAAATTTAGCTCCGTAAAAAAAACATATTGTGCTAGTAGATATTATTAAAAAATATTACAAGACCCGCTCGTCCTTTACGGTAACGTACCAAAAACCGTACCCACCAAGTTCGCCGAATTCTTGAAATCCCCCTTCAAAATAGCACAAAATAAAAAAAGCCCTACATTTCTGTAGAGCTTATGTTGTTGTCCCACTAGGGCTCGAACCTAGACTCTTCTGAACCAAAATCAGACGTGTTGCCAGTTACACCATGGGACAATTACGAGGACAAAATTAGTAAGTATTTTTTAATTTGCAAGAAGCAACTATAAAAATTCAAAAAAAAATTAAACATTCATTAACAATCACATAGTAAATAACTAATAAACAAACGTATAAAACTAAATATAAATGAATAAAATAGTTAAGTCCCTTGTGAAAGAATTCAAAAAAATAGATGTTTTAATACTTACATATGACGTACCAATAAAGATAATTTCTTAAATTCGTCAACTTTAGAAATTATTTAAACCTTAAAAATCGTATGGACTACAAAAAACTCAACACCTACACTGGATGGTTCGTGTTTTTAATAGCAACCACTGCTTATTTTATCACCATTGAAGACACTGTAAGTTTATGGGATTGTGGTGAATACATCACAGCTGCTTACAAATTGGAAGTTGGTCACCCTCCAGGTGCTCCACTATTCATGTTATTGGGAAGAATTTTTTCCTTTTTTGCTGCACCTGAAAATGTAGCCGTGTGGATCAACAGAATGTCTGGTTTATCAAGTTCGTTCAGTATTTTGTTCATGTTTTGGTCAATTACGATGCTGGCTAAAAAAATGGCGTTTAACAATAAACGAACACTCTCTAAAGGTGAGACCATTGCAATATTGGGGAGTGGTGTAGTTGGATCATTGGCATATACGTTTACAGATTCATTTTGGTTCTCAGCCGTGGAGGGTGAGGTTTATGCGATGTCATCATTGTTTACTGCAATCATTTTCTGGGCTATCTTAAAATGGGACGAAGAAACTGAAGCCATCAAATTTGGCGAATTAGACCTAGAAGTTGGACCACTAAGATGGATGATTTTGATTATGTTTCTATTCGGTTTAGCGATTGGTGTCCATTTACTTGGATTATTGGTTGTTCCTTCAATTGCTTATGTAATCTACTTCAATCAAACTGCGAAATTTAGCTGGAAAGGTTTCTTTATCACCGGGATTATTTCCATCTTTACATTAGGTTTTATTCAAGAGGGAATCATCCCAGGTACAATTTCTTTGGCTTCAAAATTTGAAATCGCATTTGTCAATTCAATGGGAATGCCTTTCTACATTGGATCTATCTTCTTTTTCATACTGCTTATCATTGGTTCGGTATTTTTAGTTCGTTGGAGTAAAAAACAAAACAAACCAATTTTAAATGCAGCAGCACTTGGATTTATTGTTTTCTTGATTGGATATGGTTCTTTCGCAACGATTGTGATTCGTTCTAGTGCAAATACTCCTTTGGATGAAAATGATCCTGAAAATTTAGTAACATTACATGCTTACTTAAAACGTGAACAGTACGGTAGTTGGCCTATACTTTCCGGTCCCTACTGGAATTCAAAAGTAGACGAAGACCAAAGTAAATGGGGCGATCGTTCTAAATTTTACGCGCGCCGTTTTGTAGTTACACGTGGCGAACAAGACTTAAAAGCTTTTAGAGCAGAAGCAGACGCAAGAAAACATACTAAAACTCTTGGAAATGGTCATGAAGTTATTGAGAAATATTATGTGACCAACGACGGCTACAGAGAGAACCAAGAGCCTGTATACGCTCAAAACACGATATTTCCGCGTATGTATTGGAGTCAAGATCAAGTTAAAATTGATGCCTACAAATCTTGGTCAGGATACAATGAATCAGAAGACAAAGGTACAGACATTGGAAACGATGGTAAAAGATTGCCATCATTTGGAGAAAACCTAACTTACTTCGCGCGTTATCAAATCAATTGGATGTACTGGAGGTATTTCATGTGGAACTTTGCAGGTCGTCAAAACGACATACAAGGACATGGAGATGCGATGCGAGGTAATTGGTTAACAGGATTTAGCTCAATTGACAAAGAACATTTAGGAGCTCAAGGGATAGATGCTCCTACGTTTACTAAAAACAATGAATCGAACAATAAATTTTACTTATTCCCTCTCATTTTAGCAGTGATAGGTATGGTTTTCCATTTCTACAGAGCTCCAAAAGATGCATTCATCGTGTTGCTTTCTTTCATTTTTACAGGTTTAGCGATTGTCATCTACCTGAATCAAAAACCGTTCGAACCAAGAGAACGTGATTATGCGTATGCCGCATCTTTCTATATGTTTGCCATTTGGATTGGATTGTCAGTTTTTGCGCTGTTTGAAATGTATAAATCTTTCACCAAGTTAGAATTGAAACGAACTGGTATCATCGCTTTGTGTGGATTAGTATTCTTTTTTATCATTGACAGAATGGGTGGTGGTTTCACAGCTACACTTTCATGGTTATATATATCTGTGATAGCAGGTGCATTAATCGGTATCATGCATTTATTAGGAAAAAAATCTAAAAATGAAACACAAGGAGCCTATGCAGCCATTGCAATTACAGCCATTGCACCGCTGTTATTGGCAGTACAAGGATGGGACGACCACGATAGAAGCGAAAAAACTTCCGCTCGTGATCTTGCCTACAACTACCTTGAATCTTGTGCTAAAAATGCAATAATCTTCACCAATGGGGACAACGATACATTCCCATTGTGGTATTTACAAGAGGTAGAGGAAAAAAGAACCGATGTAAGGGTTTGTAACCTTTCCTTAATGCAAACAGATTGGTACACTGATCAAATGAAAATGAAGGCATATACTTCTGAACCGCTGCCTATCAAATTCAGAGAAGATCAAATCATGATGTATGCTGGTAACACTGATCAGGTTTATTTCTTGTCGATGCTTGACTTAATGAATGCTGGAATTTCAAAAGAAGCTCTGAAAAAAATATACAGTACTAAAATTAAGTACAACAAAGCTGCTTTTCAACAAGCGTTTTCACAATTCCAAGAAAATGCAGCCATGGTTGCAAATACAATCAAATCTAAAACTCCAGAGGCACAGGCAAACATTGATGCGATAAAAGCTAAAATTTCAACACCAGTAACTGCACCTGCTTATTCGGATGTTGACAGAGTAATGACTGCTTCTCTAGAGATTTTGATGGGTTACAGTAACGGAATGATTGACGCACCACAAGAAATGTTGCAACAATTCCAAACGACATTAAAAGATTGGGAGAAATCTTGGGATTACCTTCCGATGGATATTGCAATGGAATTTGTTCGAGACGATAAAAATCAAATCGATAATAGCGGCCATAAATTAAGAGTATTCCCTTCACGTGGTTTCATTTTACCAGTGAATAAAAAGAATGCGATTGCTTCTGGTATCGTTGCAAAAACAGATGCTGAAAGAATTCCTGCTGAAATTAGATTCAGTATTGAAGAGCAAGCATTGACAAGAGAACAAGTAATGATGTTAGATATCTTGGCCAACAATGATTGGAAACGTCCAATTTACTTTTCTTCTCCTGGTGGTTCAAATGTTTCTATCGCTTTATACCAAAGAGGATATGTGAAACAAAATGGAATTGCTTACGAATTTACTCCAGTGATAGATCGTAATCCAATCGACAAAGAAAAAATGTACAAGAACCTAACAAAAGTGTATGACTTTGGTAAAATGAATAAAAAAGGTGTTTTGACGGACTACTACACACGCCGTCACACTTCACAATACCGTGACCAATTCATTCGTTTGGCTGAAGCCTATTTAAATGAAGCTGATGAATTGAAAAATGGTAAAATACAATTCCCAGGTCAAATTAACGAATTACGAAGTGCAGGTCAAACCAAAACAGCAGATTCACTTCAAAACGTATTGAAAAACGCAGACAAAACAATTGCAGACAATAAGAAAAAAGCAATTGAACTGATTGAACGTTCCATCAATGTAATGCCAATCAGTAACGTAATTGACTATGGTGAACCAAACCCAGGAAATGCCAATTTTGAATTAGCTCCAGGTGTAACATTTGAAGGATATTCCGATGGAACACTACATGAATATGTTGGTATTTTATATAGAGCTGGAAACAAAGCAAAAGCAAATAAATTAGCAGGTGAAGTAGCAACCCACATTGAGTCTATCTTAAATTACTTTGAAAAAAGTAATGCGTCGTTTGCTTACAATAACAAACCTGACTTAATTTCCGCATTAAATAATTATATGATTGTTGCTACTTATACAGCAGATGCAGAAATTGGAGACAAAAATAGTGCAGTAGCAAAACGATTGAATGCAAAAATTAACGCGTTGTACAAAGTGGTTTTCCCACGAATTTACAGTGATTTAAGTGTTGAAGGAAAAGAACGTGTTGAAATTGAAAAATTGAAAAATCACATTGAAGCGGTTGGAGTAAAATATGGTTTTAGAGCAAGACCTGCAAATATTTCAGCACCTACCACGCAGGATAATTTTACCCCTGAACAATTACAACAAATGATGCAACAAATGCAATAAGATTGTAATTCATGCACCTTTTTAAAACCCCACCTATTGTTAAAAAACTATTTTTTAAACGTAAGTGGGGTTTTCCTTTGAATACGAATTTTGTTTACCTCACTTTCGACGACGGGCCTCATCCCGCAATTACCCCATGGGTTTTGGATGAACTTAAAAAACATCAAATCAAAGCGTGTTTTTTTTGTGTGGGAGAAAATGTTGCACGCTATCCTGAACTATTTCAACGAATTTTGGATGAAGGTCATCAAGTTGGTAATCATACAATGCATCATGACAACGCGTTAAAAACGACGAAACGAAACTATTTTGCATCCATTGAAGAAGCAAAACTATTGATTCCATCCAAATTTTTCCGTCCACCATATGGTCGTTTGCAGCTTTCGAGAGAAAAAGAAATTTTAAAAAACTTTACGATTGTGATGTGGTCGTGGTTAAGTTACGATTTTGACCAACAATTACCGATTTCAGTCATTTTAGAAAATGCAAAAACGAACATTCATGGAGGAGAAATTCTAGTTTTTCACGACAATCCAAAAATTGAAGCACGTCAAAAAGAATTATTGCCCCAATTCATTGCTTTGATACAAGAAAAAAAACTTGAATTTCAGCTACTCCCCGTAGACTAATTTTTGCTTCGCTCTTAGCAACATTTCAATGGTTTGATCGATGGTATCTAATTTTGTTCGAAAAGATAAAATCGCAATTCGAATGACAAAACGCTGTTGAATATTTGTAGAACTCAAGTAAGTAGTTCCATCTTGATGGATGTGTTTCAACAATTGTTTGGTTAAATCATTTTCCTCCTCCAATGTTTGAGCGGGTATCCAGAAATAAATAATCGACAAATCGGGTTGAGGGCTACATCCAAATCCATGTTTGAGTAGTTCTTGATGACAATATTGCGCCAACAATAATTTTTCTTTCAAACACGCTTTAAACGCTTCCACCCCATGTAATTTTAATGGTAACCACATACGAAGTCCTCTAAAATTACGACTTAATTCTGGAGAAATATCTGCAGCATCCAATCCAAAATCATCTAAATCTTGCAGGTAATTTGCAGCATACCGATGAGAATGTAGTGCAGCAGCTTTGTCTTTTATCAACACAGCACCAGAACCGTACGATAAAAACATTCCTTTGTGTGGATCAATCACGAGTGAATCAGCCAATTCGATCCCTTTAAATTGAGAAGCCACCTCCTCTACCAATACAAAAAAACCTCCATAGGCGGCATCTACATGGTACCAGAGATTGAATTTTTTAGCAATATGCGCCAACGATTCTAATGGATCTATCGTTCCAGTATTCGTTGTGCCAGCGGAAGCAATCAACAAAAAGGGTTCGTACCCTTCTTCTATATCTTTTACAATTTTAACCTCCAAGTCGCTTGGAACCATTCGGTTTTCTTCGTCCAACGCCACGTAGGAAATCTTAACATGTTCCAAACCTATTACGCACAATGCTTTATGACTTGCATGATGGGTGTTTTCCCCCATGTAAACGACACATTTACGTTGGTCTTTTTCTATAATTCGGTGTTTATCTCTCGCGGAAGTCAACGCGATTAACGTAGCAATAGACCCTCCAGAAGTCAGCGTTCCAACACTTTCTTTTGGGAAATTAAAAATCTTTTTCAACCAGTGAATCAATTCATCCTCCAATAGTGATGCTCCAGGAGAAGTATACCTCACCCCCGCATAAACATTGGTCAACGCAGCCAAATAATCCCCCATCGCTGCCGCATACAATCCTCCACCAGGTATGTACCCCAAATAGCCAGGACCAGAAGTTCTAACTCCTTTATTTACTATTTCTTCGTCTAATCGGTGTAGGGCATCTTCTAAATCAATCACAGAAGTTGCATCAATTTTAAACGAATCAGAAAGATGACTTCCGCCTACAAACGAGGGTTGAACCTCCATGCTAGAAAGAAAAGATTCAGTATACTGAATTAACGATTGAAAATAATTAGCTCTTGAAGTACTATCCGGTTCCAAAACGCTTGATAATCGTTGCAAAGCTTCAATTTGTTCCCTCAGCATTTTGGTTTATTTACGTTTGTAAACTGGAACAGTAGAACACGGCTCACCATACATAATACTTTTGACCACCGGCTGCAAATGTTGCACCAACAAACTCATTGCGTATTCAGGACTTGTAATATCAGCACAGCCCTTTATAATAATACGTCCATCGATGAATGGCGCTAAACCCAATTGCTGTATTGTTCCTTTGATAATTTCTTTCTCCAATGCTTCTTGTGAACCTACAACAACTAACCTAGCAATTCCATGCAACTTTGACGTCACTAACATATAAGCCCATGTCGGAACAATTGCATCTGCAGAACAATACACAAAAACATACTTATCCTCAAATACTGACCAATCGTTTTCTACTAAAAATGAACGAAAATCTTTTTCCCTCAATACCAATCCCTCCCATAGTTGATCCGCTAAATCAATACCTACAATGTTATTTTTCGCAGGTTTATAATCTGCTAGATCCATTTGAATCAAACCACTCTCTGCTACTTTATTGATGATTTCTTCCATATTTGTATCCTATTTATTTTTCAAATTTAATGTTTATTCACAAAGCGCTTTATCTACACCTAGAATTCTTTCAAGCTTACTTTAACTCAATTTAATAAATTCAATACTATTTTCCATCTTCGTAACGAAAGTTACCAATTGAAACCTCATCAAATAGTACTTTTGAATAAAACAACTAGAAAAATTCAACTGTTTAATTATTAAAATTAACTCTATGAAATTATCAATTATAAATAAAGGAATGAATTA
>CALPOI020000054.1 GCA_943325145.2 Candidatus Planktophila lacus
TGATAGAGCCTATAACAATTTTACGATTAAAGCAGCTTTGATAGGTACAGATAAGTTCACTCAATTACAGCCGAGTGGTTACTGGCCATTTTTTACAGTACCAATGACAACTGTTTTTTCCCCTAAAAATGTGACTACAATTAATCAAAGTTGGAATACCCATAGTTTTGATGTGCCTTTTTCTTGGGATGGAGTATCTACTATTTTAATTGAAATTACGTTCAATAATTTAGCAGCGGCAGGAGGATCTGGTTTAGCACCAGATGGTACTTCTGATGATAAAGTTGCCTATATTGGTGGTGCATGGGGTAACAACATTATTGTTCAAACTTCTTCTGCTAATTCAAACATTACAACAACTTCATATGGCTCAAATTCAAATTACAAGAATGTTTCAATGTTCAATGCTGCAAATGGGCCTTTTAATATTAACATTACAAATAACTGGCTTAATTCAGGGGCAAATTTTTATCATTTAAGAAATACTGTAACATTTGACGGTAATTCTAATCAGCAAGTTACAACGAGAGGAGATAATTATTTTAATTATGTTGTGAACAATACTTATAACGATGGTTTTTCATTAACACTAAATGATGATTGTGAGGTTGAAAACAATGCAACTTTTCAAGATGGTGTTATTCAAACTGGTTCGAATAAATTGGTGTTAATGAGTTCGGATGCTTCAAAATTGTTGGCTTATTCCAATGCAAGTTATGTCAAAGGAACTTTAAGAAGATTTTTCGCGAATAATACTTCAACCTACGCTTTTCCATTAGGAAAAGGATATTCGTCTTCAACGTATTTTTTAAGTGATGTGATTAATTCAAATTTAGTAGGTGTTAATTATTTAGACGGTACATTTATTGATGGATTTCCGACAGGATACTCTCAGCCTACTTTTCAGGCGCTTGGAAAACAGTTGTCTGGTAGTGGAGTAATTACAAGGGATATAAAACGTTTAGATCAAGCTGGCTATACGCAATTAGATCCTAATCAACAACCTACTGGAGGTTCATATTCATTGAAAATGTATGCCGAGAATTATACTTTGGGCGATTGGATTGATAATCACCAATGCATCATGAAGCGACCGACGGGTAGTAATAATTTGAGTGATTTTAATATGGCCGGAACTATTTATGCAGACGATGGTTTAGGTAGAATGGTGAGTCAACACTATTTGTTATCCACTAACTTAACTTCTTTTTCTGAGTTTGCCGCAGGTCTTGGTAATCCAGTAGCCTTGCCAATTCAATTAGTGTATTTTGGAGTAAAAAGGAAAAACACGTATGCTAGTTTAGAGTGGAAAACGGGAACAGAACTAAACAATGATTATTTTTCTGTTGAGCGTTCTAAAGACGGAATTAATTTTAAACAAATTGGTAAAGTGAAAGGTAGTGGAACAAGTAGTCATGAGAAGAATTATTTATTTATTGATTCTTTCCCATTGTCGGGATTATCCTATTACCGATTAAAGCAAGTCGATTATGATGCCAAATTTGAGTATTCACCGATTAAAGCAATCAATTTTGATTTTTCAGCTCAAAACGATTTTATAATTTATCCAAACCCTTTGGAAAACAACGATTTAGAGTTTATTTATTCTGCTGATAATGAAGGGTTTGCCTTGATTCAAGTTATTGAACCTTTAGGAAGAGTTATTCTTAGTAAAAAGGAACTAGTCAATGAAGGGAGAAATTACTTTAAAATTAATTTAAAAGATTTTCCACGAGGTTCTTATCTTTTGCTCATTCAAGATGAATTAGGAAATCAAATACACAGAAAGTTTGTCCATTAAATTATTGGACTTAGATTGTTATAGCTTTAAACAATTCGAAAGTTCTTATAACGGATATCCCATCCGAAATAACGTTTAATCATTCGCTTCAATTTGTCTTTCTTTTTTTCTCGATTAAAGGAGATATCGTAATTGAATGACCAATTCTTTTGTTCAATTCTAGGTAACATTACAGTTGGATGAGATCCGTCAAATAATTTTAAAGCATCTATATTTTTGAAGTAATCAAATTCATCCACCTGTTCAACATGTTCGTTGATCCATTGATCATCGTGCCACATTTTATGAAAAGATTTTTGCTTTAATTGCATTTTTTCTGGAGGTTTAACCCAACCATAATGATACATCCACGCATCGATTCGCTTTACATTTAATTTTTCATTGGGCTGTTTTCTAAATCCCTGTGCATCACGGTAGGAAAAAATATCCTTTCGAACACGAATAATTCTTATCTCATCAGGATACCAGCTGATTGAACTTCCTACGTAATCGTAGGATCCATAAAAATGTAAATAATTAAAGAGTAAACCGTCAATCGAAGGTTTGTCTTTGTATTTTAACATGGCTGCTTTGATAGCAGGATAATATTGTTCGTGCAGTACTTCATCACCTTGAATATAAAATGCCCAATCAGAATCTTTTGAAATGGCGGCATATGCTTTATCAGTCTCAAGCGCCAAAGTTCTTCCACCTTCACGTACTGAGTCATCCCATACTGTTTCGATAATTTTTACTTTAGGGTCAATGGATTGAATTAGTTGCAAGGTATCATCTTCAGAGTTTCCAACAGCAACGATCACTTCATCGCAAAGAGGTAAAATTGACCGAATGGCTTCTAAAATCGGATAATCATATTTGATGGCGTTTCTAATAAAGGTAAATCCACTGACTTTCATAGAGATATTGTAATTCTGATAGTGTATAATAAAGAAAGACTCTAAACAACGAAATTAGTACAGATTAATTTAAAACAACAAAATTGAAGTTAAGTTTATAGAAAAATATTTTTACTTTAAATAAATTTTAATGTAGATTAATTCCCTTCGCAGTCAGCTTTTAATTCCATCATTTTTTTTCCATCCATTGTTTTGAAAGCAGCACATTTTTTATTTTTTGTAGATTTTAAATCTTCCATTTTTTTCAATTCTTGCTCATTTATTTCTTTTGTAATAAGTTTCGAAGCATAGTCATTAAGGTTTTTTCCGGCCTCTAGACATGCACATATTTCCTCATTAGAAGTACATCCAGTAAATGAAAGCGTGAGGATTATTAAGATGGTTGATTTTAGTATTTGTAAAAGTTTCATAATCTTGTCGCGCTTTTATGTTATCTGAATCTTAAGTGAATTGGTTTTTGAATAGCAGTAATTTCATTACATGGTAACGAATTCCTAAAATAAACTTACTAATTCTTTCTTTAATTTTACGCAAAAATTAACTTTGAGGAGTCAATTTAAACTCATTCCATGTTATTAAACTCAAAATTACCTCATATAGGGACGACTATTTTCACTACTATGTCGAAAATGGCGGCAGATTTTGGAGCTATAAATCTTTCTCAAGGTTTTCCTAATTTTCCAGTAGACGATGCTTTATTAAAAGAACTGCATTCAACGATTGATTCCAATGCACATCAATATGCACCGATGCAAGGACACCCTTTGTTAGTGGAACAATTAGCTATTTTGACAGAAAGCATCTATGGTAGGAAAGTCAATGCTTCGACAGAAATTTTAGTTACTGCGGGAGCAACTCAAGCGATTTATACAACAATTCAAGCATTAGTTCATTCAGGAGATGAAGTGGTAATTTTAGACCCATCGTATGATTGTTATGCCCCTGCTGTAATTGTTGCGGGAGGAACACCAATTCATGTGAATTTATCGGATGATTTTTTACCCGATTGGGATCGAATTGCAGCGAATTTTTCTTCAAAAACGAAGTTGTTAATTATCAATAATCCACACAATCCATCAGGGAGAATCTTTCAGTCTTCAGACATTGAGGCTTTAGAAAATTTATTAGCGCTTTATCCGAATGTCTTGTTGATTTCAGATGAGGTATACGAGTATATTACCTTTGAACAACCGCATATTTCAATCAATACGAGAGAAAAGTTAATCGATAAAACTATTGTAGTTTCATCGTTT
This sequence comes from Candidatus Planktophila lacus, assembly GCA_943325145.2. Classification (GTDB taxonomy): domain Bacteria; phylum Bacteroidota; class Bacteroidia; order Flavobacteriales_D; family Crocinitomicaceae; genus CANHVK01. The sequence continues at coordinate 3,951 of CALPOI020000054.1, forward strand.
GGAAAAACTTTTCATGTTACAGGATGGAAGATTGGTTATTTGATAGCTCCTTCGTACATATTAGATGAAATTAAAAAGATTCATCAATATTTAGTCTTTTGTGTGAATAGTGTGGCCCAAATCACACTTGCAAATTATTTAAAACAAAAAGATGTTCGTTTATTAGGGAGCTATTATCAGGAGAAAAGAGATTATTTTAGAGCCCTACTTAAAGATAGTAAATTTGAATTATTACCTTCCGAAGGTTCTTATTTTCAAACAGTATCGTACTCATCGATAAGCAATGAGAACGACATTGTTTTTTGTGAACATTTAATCAAAAATATTGGAGTTGCAGCAATTCCACTCTCAGTTTTTTATAACGACAAAACAGATCGTAAAGTAATACGTTTATGTTTTGCGAAAGATAATTTAACGCTTGAAAAAGCAGCAGAAAAACTATGCAAAATTTAAAAATTACACTTGTTCAAGCAGAACAAAGTTGGGAACAAAAGCAAGCTAATTTAAATCATTACGAAGCGTTACTTCAATCGATTGAAGCAACAGACATAGTTGTTTTACCTGAAATGTTTCATACAGGATTTACAATGAATGCAGTTGAATTAGCAGAAGAAGGTGAAGATGGAGTAGCATTGACTTGGTTAAAAAAAATGAGTAAAGCTAAAAATGCTGCTTTTTATACTTCGTATATTGCAAAAGAAGATGAATTTTATTTCAATAGGGGGGTTTTTGTAGAACCGAATGGACGAATTACCCATTATGACAAACGAAAATTATTCACGTTAGCTTCGGAAGAAAAAACCTATAAAGCAGGAAAAGTTAAATCTAGAATTTTATACAAAGGATGGAAGATTCAGTTTCAAATTTGTTATGATTTGCGTTTTCCTGAAATTTCTAGAAATGGTATGGTAGATCACAAGTCTGCTAAATTTGATGTACTGATTTATGTAGCGAATTGGCCTGAACGAAGAAATTCACATTGGAAATCTTTATTACAGGCAAGAGCCATCGAAAATCAATGTTACGTAGTAGGGGTAAATCGTGTTGGTGTAGATGGAAAAGAATTGACTTACAGTGGAGATTCAGCTGTATATAATGCCAATGGAAGTATGATTTCTAATATTGAACCCTTTCATGAAATCGTTCAAACCGTTGAGCTTGAATACGACAATTTAACTGAATTTAGATCTCAATTAGCTTTTCTGAAGGATGTTTAATTTTATCTCTTTGTAGGAATTATACATTGATTTTTATTCGATAGTGATTTAAGGGCTGTTTGTTTATAAAATAGCTTGTAATAATTATGACATCTATTTTATTTGAATTAAAATTTTATTAAATTCGTTTAAATAGATATAGGTCGTTTATTTCTCATTTTATTTATGTCCAAATTTTTTTATTTTCATTTCTTTTTAGGGTTAATTTTTTCTTCCTTTCATGGATATTCACAAACATTTATAGATTATCCTATTAAATTTAGTGAAACTAGAAATGCTTCGAGATTAGTTGAGTTTCAACATTCAAAATTTGTAAAAAAAATAACGACACAAGAAGGGATTTCCTACAATATTGAAAAGAGGTACTTTAAAGACGATGGAATTAATGAGTTAGTTTTTACTTTAAGTCGCCTTGGACATAATGTTTCCGTCAAAAATTCTAAGTTCACATTTCTCATTAACGACACTTTAAAGAATATAAACTTCAAAATCGATCAAGATAGTTTACTTATTGTTCAACCACCAATCAATTTCCATAGATTTCAGCTTAAAATACTATGTAATAATGAAGTTCAAGGAATATTCGATATTAGAATTGTACCTAAAACTAAAGTCTCAATTATTATTGTTCCACTTATTGAACCAAAATGGTCTGTGGATGGTCTTTCAAAAAGGTTAAATCAGATTTATAACAATATTAATGGTACCATTTCAGTTAAAGTTCAACCAATATTTAAGAGTAAGTTAATTTCAGTTAAAGAAAAGCTTGATAATCCAAGTGAAACTTATGATCGCTATACAAAGCAGATGATTCAACTTCGTGACGAATATTTTGAACGCCATCCAAATGCTACAAAAAAAGCCTATTATTTATTCGTAACACCAGAATTTACTAATCAACAAATAATAAGCTATGCTCCAGAAAAAGGTATGTTTTGCTTTGCAAATTTTAAAGATACTAATCATTTTTATCGAGATGTATCGATTGAACTTTCACGAAGTATTTTAGGCACAAATCTTTCTAGCCAGTTTAAAAAAACAAATTCAGATAGTATATTATTGACTCATGCAGCGTATAAAAATTATCTCTCCACTTTTAATCAATTTAATTATTTCGATAACTATGAAGATGTTAGAACAAATAGTGGTCAAATAGCCTATTATTTTTGGGAAGAAGACGCAAAAGGGAATATTCGCATTTTAAATAATTCTTTTCTTTCGTCTATTCATCGACCATACAAGAAAAATTACCCGTCATTTTATTTGAATGTAAGCAATCCATTTTTTAAAGAAATTACAATTATACTCAATAAAAGAATAAATATTTTACACATAATTTCTTTATTGAGTCTAATTTTTGGAGTTTATTTAGTTCAAAAGAAAATAATAATTCGTTTTTTCTTACTTCAAAAAATAAAAAAACTAACATTTATTTTTTTAAGTGCCATTGCTTTAATTGTATTTATAAAGCTTTATCCAATCATCAATTTAGGGTATAAACAATTTGAAATTTTAAATGGTAAAATTGATGAACTCAAGTTGTTGAATGTTGAACATGCAGTTAGCAATGTGGGTTATAATAGCAATGAATTTTCCAATTTTGAACCTAAAAGTTATTCCGAAAACTTTATAAGAAAAAAGCAAGAGTGGTTCAAAAAACGATCCAATAAAGTGCAATGGTTCGAAGGTGTTATCGATGGTTCGAACAGATTAGTTCAATTAAAACACACTAAAAGTTCAAATACTTTTCGTTTTAATCAAAAAGCAATTTATGCTTCTAATCATTATATGATATTAAAACTTAAAGACTCCAATAACAGAGTGTTAAAAACAAAAATTTATAATCATCTGGGTGTCGATTTAAGTAATAAATTAACAATAAAAGATCCAGCAAAGCGGGTTTTACTTTTTACAAATGGTTACCGTCCTACTTCATTAGGTGGTGATTTTAAATCAATGTTGGGAGATATTGAAAATCACGGAATCGAATATCCCAACTCTTCCAATATTATCTATCCTTTTGATCGTTTTAACTATTGGCATCCTTGGAAGAAAATTGATGAAAAGTTCGCGAAACGTATCAATGCAAGTGATATTTATTTCGCAGACGGTCATTTTTCAGTTGCAACTTCAAACCATACGAGTGTTGTAAATTTTTCAACCTTATCGAGCATGTACCCGAAAAGATGTCCGAATCCCAAACAACATTCTTGTTTTAGAACTCTATCCAAAAATACTTTTCAAAACAAGTACGCTTTTTTATTTGGTAAAAAGTCTACAAGCACGTATGATTTACTAGCTACTAAATCGAATAAAGAAGGGTTTAAATTACGATATGATAACGGTAAAATTGCAGGATTAAATTTATTGCAACAGTTAAATGAGTTGCCAAACAATTCAAAAAATGATACGTTATTTATTGTTGCTCACAGTATGGGTTATGCTTATTCGTTAGGTATTATCGATGTGGTTAGAAATAAAATTAATTTTGGAGGGTTCTATATCATTGCACCCGAAAATGCAATAGCAGGAAGTGTAAATACCAAAGAATGGAAACAAATTTGGCAGTATGGCAGTAAATACACCAACAATCATGCCGACCCCCCGTGTTTGCAAGATGGAATCGCTGCACAATCAAAAGCACAAGGATTACCTATTAAAAATCATGTATTCATCCCTCATCAATTGTATACTAAAAAAGGATTTTTTGATTCACACTTCGTAGGAAATTATAAGTGGATTTTTGAAATTCCTGAAGGAGAACAAGGGTATATAAAACAAAATTAATACTGTTGCAAAATTATAAACCGAGGCGGATTAAAAATTTAACAATGGTTCCGATAAGTATCGGGATTTCTTATGTAAATGAGTAAGTTCAATTTTTGATTCAACGATGAGTTAGGAGGTTTTGTAACTGTCTTAAATTAATTACCTATTGAACATAGTAAAAAGAAAGGGCAACAAAATTGTCGCCCTTTAATCACTCGTAATTTAAGAGTGATACCAAGATTCCACCTCTTCAATTAATAACGCGGGAATTTCTAATTTATTTTTCTTTCTGTATCCATTTAATTTTTGGTGAACAGCTGTAGGTTTTGCTTCCAATAGTTCGCTTACATTTGAAAATCCTGCTTTGTAAACATGTTCAGCCCAATCCGTTGATACTCCAATTGCTTGAAAAGCTTTTAAATCGGGACCTGATTGAAATTTCTCAGGGCGCATTTGAGGGAAAAATAATACTTCTTGAATGGAAGAGTTATTTGTCAACAACATCACTAAACGATCAATACCAATCCCCATTCCAGAAGTAGGAGGCATACCGTATTCTAATGCTCGTAAGAAATCTTGATCAATGAACATAGCTTCATCGTCACCTTTTTCGGACAAGCGTAACTGTTCTTCAAAACGTTCTCTTTGATCAATTGGGTCATTTAATTCAGAATAAGCATTTGCTACTTCTTTTCCGTTGATCATCAACTCAAACCGTTCTGTTAATTCTGGATTATCGCGGTGTTTTTTACATAATGGAGACATTTCAACAGGATAATCTGTAATAAAAGTTGGTTGGATATAATTCCCCTCACATTTTTCTCCAAATATTTCGTCGATTAATTTTCCTTTACCCATTGTTTCATTCACTTCAATCCCCATTCCTTTAGCAGCAGCACGAAGTTCATTTTCAGACTTACCATAGATATCAAAACCAGTAAATTCTAAAATTGAATCGCGCATTGAAATGCGTTTAAACGGAGCTTTTAATGAAATTTTGTTTTCTCCCACTTGAATTTCTGTAGATCCACAAACATCGTTGGCTACGCGCTCAATCATTTGTTCTGTAAAATCCATCATCCAATTGTAATCTTTGTAAGCTACATAAATTTCCATTACTGTGAACTCAGGATTGTGTGTTCTATCCATTCCTTCATTACGGAAATCTTTCGCAAATTCATACACCCCATCAAAACCACCAACTATCAATCGCTTTAAGTACAACTCGTTCGCAATTCTTAGGTACAATGGAATGTCTAATGCATTATGATGAGAAATAAATGGTCGAGCTGAAGCTCCACCAGGAATTGGTTGTAGGATAGGAGTTTCTACTTCCATGTATCCCTTTTCGTTAAAGAAGTTACGCATCGAAGTCATTGCTTTCGTGCGTTTAATAAACGTATCTTTTACATGTGGGTTTACCACTAAATCTACATAACGTTGTCTGTATCTTAATTCAGGATCTGTAAACGCATCATGGGTAGTGCCATTCGCATCAGTTTTAGGTAAAGGCAGAGGTTTTAAAGCTTTTGAAAGCACAGAAAATTCTTCAACATGTACAGAAATTTCGCCAACTTGAGTGGTAAATAAATACCCTTTTATTCCTATAAAATCACCTAAATCTATCAGTTTTTTAAATACTTCATTGTATAACGTTTTGTCATCTCCAGGACAAATTTCATCCCGATTTACGTACACTTGAATTCTACCATTGCTATCTTGTATCTCAGCAAATGAAGCCTTCCCCATAATCCGTTGACTCATCAATCTACCTGCAATTGTCACTTTTTTACCTTCTTCAAAATTATTTTTAATTTCGTTGGAATTGCTTGTAATGGTATATTCAGCAGCAGGATAAGGTTCAATGCCCAATGCTCTTAATTTTTCTAACTTTTCTCTTCGTTGAACTTCTTGTTCTGATAATTCGAGGACGCTCATAGTAGCTTGTGCTTAAAATTTTAACAAAGATAAAATATTCTTAGAATCGCTGTGTAACGTATTTACTTTGATTCCTCTGAAAATGATTCCAAACACAAAACTTTTGTTATTTTTGAAAAAGACATCTGTATATTTTTGAAAAACACCATAAAATACCTGTTTCAACGAATATTGGGGTACCCTCGTTACCTGATTTGGTTTGCACACTACAAAATTCATACACTACATAAAGATGTTCAGGAAAAAGATTTTTTTTATTTTGTATCCCTAATTCAACCTGATAAAGGAGCTATTTTAGACATTGGAGCAAACCTTGGTATCATGACGTATCATCTATCAAAAAGATTTCCTTCAACTCCTATTTTTGCATTTGAACCCATTCAAAGTAACATTGAGGCATTGAATACCATCATTAAAAGTTATCAATTATCAAATGTAATTTTGTATCCTATTGCATTAGGCAATGAATCAAAAGAAGTTGAAATGGTACTTCCCATTCAAGGAAAAACTAAATTACAAGGGTTGAGCCATGTAAAACATGAAACAATTACTGAATGGAATGAAGGTGAGATAGTTCAAGTTTCAATGAAAAAATTGGATGAAATTTTATGCAATGAATCTATTTCAGCAATTAAAATGGATGTTGAAAATTTTGAGTATTTCGTTTTACAAGGAGGAATAGAATTAATTAGAAAAAACAAACCTATTATTTATACAGAATTGTGGGCGAATTTGAATAGAGAACATTGTATAGAAATGTTAGAATCTCTTGGTTATTCGACGCACATTGTTTTAAAAAATAATTTAGTACCATATTCACCGCATTATCAGCATCACCAAAATTTCATTTTTATTCCAATTGAAACCTAACAGCATGTTTCAAAAAAAATTTCTTTCAAGTTTGTTTTGGATGGTGGTTTTAAATCTTCTAATTAAACCTTTTGCAATATTTGGAATAGATGCTACTGTACAAAATAATGTTGGAACCAAAGAGTATGGATTTTACTTCACGTTACTCAATTTTTCTTACCTATTCAATATACTATTGGATTTAGGAGTTACAAATTTCAATACCAAACACGTTGCACAATACCCCCATTTGATGCAACGCTATATGGGTAAAATCATCTCATTGCGATTGCTTTTGCTCTTAATTTATTGCTGTTTATCACTTAGTTTAGGAGTTGTATTAGGATATTCTAACCGACAATTCAACTGTTTATATACCCTATTATTGACGCAGTTTTTTGTAAGTGTGCTTTTATTTTTTAGAAGCTATTTATCGGGATTATTATTGTTTAAATGGGACATTTTCCTTTCTGTGTTAGATCGCATTTTATTGATTTTATTGGTTGGAGGATTATTAATAACACATAAAACATTCAAAATAGAATGGTTCATTTATGTTCAAGCAATTACATTTGGAATGGCTGCATTGGTTGCCATAATTGTCGTATTTTACAAAGTTGG
>CALPOI020000055.1 GCA_943325145.2 Candidatus Planktophila lacus
AACCACAAATGTCTTCTTGTTTTTTATTGACAATGAAAGACGATAGTATTGAAGGGATTTACGATACATTGAAGCAATGTGCGCCAATTTCTCAGTCTGCTGGTGGTATCGGTCTTGCTATCCATGATATTCGCGCTACAGGTTCTTACATTCGTGGTACAAACGGTACTTCGAACGGTATTGTTCCAATGTTGCGAGTGTTCAATGATACAGCGCGTTATGTTGACCAAGGTGGAGGAAAACGCAAAGGTTCTTTCGCAATGTATATTGAGCCATGGCATGCAGATATCTTTGATTTCTTGGATTTAAGAAAAAATCATGGGAAAGAAGAAGCAAGAGCGAGAGATCTATTCTACGCATTGTGGATTCCAGATTTATTCATGAAGCGAGTAGAATCAAACGGTACTTGGACGTTGATGTGTCCAAATGAGTGTCCAGGACTTGCAGATACACACAGTGAAGAGTTTGAAGCATTGTATTTAAAATACGAATCTGAAGGGAAAGGTAGAAAAACTATCAAGGCACAAGATTTGTGGTTCAAAATATTAGAGTCTCAAATTGAGACTGGTACTCCTTACATGTTGTACAAAGATGCAGCGAATGCGAAATCAAATCAACAAAATTTAGGTACAATTAAGTCTTCTAACTTATGTACTGAAATTATCGAGTATACGTCTCCAGATGAGGTTGCAGTATGTAATTTAGCGTCAATTGCATTGCCAAAATTCGTAACAGAAGAAGGTGCTTTTGATCACAATAAATTATTCGATGTAACTTACCAAGCAACGGTTAACTTAAACAGAATTATTGACGGAAATTATTATCCAGTAAAAGAAGCCGAGAATTCTAACTTACGTCACAGACCAATTGGTTTAGGAGTACAAGGACTAGCAGATGCGTTTATTTTAATGCGTTATCCTTTTGAATCGGAAGAAGCTAAAGTTTTAAATAAAGAAATTTTTGAAACCATCTATTATGCAGCTATGACTGCGTCTAAAGATTTAGCGAAACTGGAAGGTCCTTACACTACTTTTAAAGGTTCTCCATTGTCGAAAGGATTTTTTCAATTCGATATGTGGAATGTGACTCCATCATCAAGATGGGAATGGGATGTATTGAGAAATGAAGTGATGGAGCATGGTGTAAGAAATTCATTGCTTTTAGCGCCAATGCCAACTGCTTCAACTGCTCAAATTCTTGGAAATAACGAATGTTTTGAGCCGTATACGTCAAATATTTACACACGTAGAGTACTTTCTGGTGAGTTTATCATTGTAAACAAACACCTTTTGAAAGACCTTGTTAAGGAAGGATTATGGAACAAAGACATGAGAACTAAGTTGATGATTTCTAATGGTTCTGTTCAAAATATTCCTGAAATTCCTGGAAATCTGAAAGAATTGTACAAAACAGCTTGGGAAATTTCTCAGAAATCAATCCTTGATTTGGCTGCTGATCGCGGAGCTTATATTTGTCAATCACAGTCTTTGAACATTTTTATGGAAAATGCTAATTTCGGAAAATTAACTTCGATGCATTTTTATGGCTGGAAAAAAGGATTAAAAACTGGAATGTACTACTTAAGAACAAAAGCAGCTACGGATGCAATTAAATTTACAGTAGACAAAAACTTTGCTAAAGAACCTGAGTTAAATTCAGTTGAACCAAAATCATCACCTGAAGTTTGTTCAGTTGACGATGAGAACTGTGACTCTTGTGAAGGATAAGATTGATTGATTCGATTCAAATGAAGGGTGGCTTTGAAGTCACCCTTTTTTGTTCATTTACGTTGAACAAGATTATAAGAGAGTTGCTTGAAAAATAGTATGGTTATTATATCTTAGGTTAATCATATTCCTTATTCCGTATACATCTATCCTTATTTTGTATTCTTCTCTTTGGTTCAACTCATCTTACTTTTGCTTTAAAAATATAAAGATGAAAACAATTTTAATCACCGGATCAAGTAGTGGAATTGGAAAAGAAACAGCAAAATATTTTCAGTCAAAAGGATGGAATGTTATTGCATCAATGCGAACCCCTGAAAACGAACAGGAATTAACAAAATTAGCAAATGTTCTAGTCACAAAATTAGATGTTTTAGATCTCAATTCTATTCATGAAACAGTTGAGAAAGGAATATTAAAATTTGGTTCAATCGACGTTTTATTAAACAATGCTGGTTATGGTGCTTACGGTCCTTTGGAATCATTTTCGAGAGAGAAAATTTTGCGACAGTTCAATACGAATGTAATTGGTTTATTGGATGTTACAAAAGCAGTACTTCCACATTTTCGGAAAAATAAAAACGGAATGATTATCAATATTTCTTCAATGGGAGGTAAGATGACTTTTCCTCTTGGTTCCTTGTATCATGGAACTAAGTTTGCTGTTGAGGGGATTTCTGAGTCGTTACGTTATGAAATTGAGCAAATTGGTTGTAAAATAAAAATTGTTGAACCTGGTGCCATTGCAACAGATTTTGCTGGGCGTTCATTTGATTTTAATAACGATGAAAATTTAGAAGAATACCAAAACGTTGTTACTAAAATGACGGACGCTTTACCAACCATGATAAAAAATGCGTCTCAGGTCAATATAGTTTCAAGAGTAATTTACCAGGCAGCAACGGATGGAAAAAATAAATTAAGGTACATGGCAGGGAAAGACGCAAAAATGTATAATTTCATGAATAAACTTTTGGGTTATAATTTTATCCTGAAGATGAATAAAATGTTCTTTAAATTATAATAATGAGTCTAAGTATCCATTTAAAATCCATCGCTGATTTGTCGCTTTTGATGAATGTAAAGGAACATCATCCTTTAATTACAGTTGTAGATTTTAGTCTAATCGGTGAACATGTTCAAACACCTATGAGAATTACTACTGATTTTTATTCTGTTATGTATAAGAATTATTGTAATACGAATATTACATACGGACGTAAATCGATTGATTTCAATGATGGTAGTTTGATCTGTATAGCACCTAATCAAGTAATTACCATAGAAAATGAGTCGGTTACTCCTGAAATGCGCAATGGATGGGGATTATTTTTTCACCCTGATTTGATTCGAACTACTTCATTGAATAATAAGATGAAGGACTATACATTCTTTTCTTACGAGATTTCGGAAGCGCTTCATTTGTCTGAAAAAGAAAAACAACTGCTGAATGAGTGTATTTTAAGAATTCAATCGGAATTAAAAGAAAATATCGATGATTTTTCTCAGAATATTATTGTATCAACCATCGAACTTTTCCTGAATTATTGTGTTCGATTTTATGGAAGACAATTTATAACTCGTAAAGCAAATAACAGAGATGTTTTGGTTAAAATTGATGTAATTTTAAAAGATTTTTTCACTTCGAAAAGTGGGATTAATTGTGGACTTCCAACAGTTAAATTTCTTGCTGATGCAGTCAATTTGTCTCCAGGATATTTGGGTGATTTATTGAAAAAGGAAACAGGATTAAACGCTCAAGAACATATCCATCAAATGGTAATTGACTTAGCAAAAAACACGTTGGTACAAACGAATCAATCGGTGAGTGAAATTGCATTTCAATTAGGATTTGAATATCCGCAGTATTTTAGTCGTTTGTTTAAGCAAAAAACAGGAAAAACTCCATTGGAGTTTAGAAATTTGAATTGAAAATAGTAATTTGTTAGTATGGGTATTTTTGTAACTGTCATCATCGTTTGTATATCGGGAACTTTTTTGTTCATGAACCAAGCACAATTTGGAAAGTTACCGAATCGTAAGCAAATGGAACGAATCAAACAATCTAAAAATTGGAGAGATGGCGCTTTTCAAAATTTACATCCAACTCCTGATTTAACAGAAGGAGTGACTTATTACAAGGCTTTTAAGGAATTTCTGATAAATCGAAACGAGTATGTGAAACCTAACGTAAACATCCCAAGTACTAAAGTAGATTTAACTCAATTGCCAAAAGAGAAAGATGTACTTATTTGGTTCGGGCATTCTTCCTACTTTCTTCAATTACAAGGTAAAACCATATTAGTTGATCCAGTTTTTTGTGGGCATGCTTCTCCTGTATCGTTCATTACTAAGGCCTTTTCTGGGACTGACAACTACTCCGTTACCGATTTTGAACGAATTGATTATTTAATCATTACGCACGATCATTGGGACCATTTGGATTATGAAACAATTCTTGCATTGAAATCTAAAGTTAAAACGTTTATTTGTCCTTTAGGAGTTGGTGCTCATTTACTACATTGGGGATTTACTTCTGAAGATTTTATTGAAAAAGATTGGTATGAATCTTCTCAATTAGACAATGAAACTAAAATAACAGCACTTCCTGCGCGACATTTTTCTGGTAGAGGATTTAAAAGAAATCAGTCTTTATGGAATTCGTATGCGTTAGAAATAAAAGATAAGAAAATCTACATCGGGGGTGATAGTGGCTATGATACCCATTTTAAACAAATTGGGGAGCAGTTTAACTCATTTGACTTAGTCATATTAGAAAATGGTCAGTACGATAAAAACTGGAAGTACATTCACATGCTCCCAGAAGAAGTGGTCCAAGCGGCAGAAGATTTAAATGCGAAACATTTGTTGACAGTTCATTCCAGTAAATTTGCTTTGGCTAATCATGCTTGGCAAGAACCCCTTGAACGTGTAACGCATTTATCAAAAGACAAAGCGTTTCGTTTGTTAACGCCAATTATTGGTGAGTCTGTCTTTTTTCTAGATTCAACGCACAATTATCAAATTAAATGGTGGTAGTTACTTTTTGAGTGATTTAATCATAATGAAATCTGCATTTTGCAATTAATATTTCATCATCCTTTGATTAAATTATTTCTCAGTTTAAGTTTTTTCTTGTCTATTTTTTGCTAGTAGAGATAATCTTCCCAAGATTCATCCACAAAAATGAATTTCATTATTCCTCTGTTAGATTTTGAGTCGATGAGTTTCCGGATTTTAATTTCTCGATTGCGGAATCTAATCTTTTTTCATTCTTTTTTGAAGACATTTCATGTTGTGTCGCACAAAGTGAGTTGTACTCAGCTAATGAAATAATTTGATTGAATTTATTAACTAAAAAGTTCATAACATCATCGTTGTCGTATCTAACAATTAATAAGTTTATTTTTTTCTCTTTAAGAAAGTTGTACTTAATTGTGTCTCTCATTTGATTTTCTTTTAAACCGTTTTCTCCACCAAATACTGATATCGGCTCATAATGTTGAATACCATTAAATTCAATAACGCAGTTATAAATTGGAACATAAAAATCACACCGGAGAGAATTTTTATGGATAAGGTCATCAAATGTTTTTTGTTCAATAAATTCAATTGATAGTTTTTTTAAAATACTTCTAATTTTCTCCTCTCCTTTACTACTGTTACATTTAGGGCATCCTGAGCCTCGATAGTGATTCCGAGGTACTTGTAAAAATTCTCCATGTTTATTACAAATAATGTGGATTGGGGTGAAGATGTCCAAGTATTCTGCTCGGTCGTAAGAATACTTTTGTCCATGAACCTCTATAGATTTATCAATGAATTCTGAAAATGAAATTTTTTTCTTTTCAGCATTTTCCTCAACACCACATTTTTTACAGCCTTGGCCTGTATAGTGTTGATGTGGTTTTTGTTCAAACCATCCGTGTTTTGAACATTCAATTCTCATTTTATGAGAAACATCTATATATGAAGTGTGATCATATTTATATCTATATCCATGAACAGATTGAAACATATCTTTTACTACTTCCCAACCTTTTTGATTTGAAAGTGCAGCACTCAGATTTCCGCAAATTGGACAACCAACTTTCATTGAAATATGAGAATGTGGAGTTTGTTCGAAGAATCCATGTTCTGAACAAAACATTTTCATTTTAGTTGTATAGTTTTTATATGTTTCTTCAACATATTCGTATCTATTTTTATGAACTTTTTTAGCTCTATCAAGAAAAACATAATAATCTAGCGCAATATTTTCTCGAGCAGAAATTCTCCCACATTTTGGGCAACCTTGTCCATTAAAGTGACTATTAGGCTTCATATTAAATGGGCCATGCTCATAGCAAATGATTGTTATTTTGGTTTGACTGTTAATATAAACAACCTCAGAATAATCATAGGTATTTCCATGAATTTCTTTAACAGAATTGATAAATTCTTTTGATGAGTATCTTTGAGATGTAGCTCGCGCTAGTTTACCACATTCTGGGCATCCTTGTCCATTAATATGATTGCCTGGAGCCTGAAAAAATGAACCATGTAATTTACAAATGATTTCTACCTTCTGTTTGTAGTTAATATAATTAACATTTGAATAATCGTACTTTTCTCCATGTTTTGCAACGGCATTTTCAATAAAGTTTTCATTAGTTGTTTTTATTGCCATGCTTAACATCGATTTTTCAAATAATACTAATTTATCACATTAAAAAAATGGTAATTAATAGTATATCAACAATTTAAATAAAAGTTGTGATTTTGATTAATTTAACAACTCTTTTGTTTACAAACATTTCTTTAGGTTGATGATTAAATTTTTTCTAAATATTAAAATTTAGGCATAGATTTTTTGATTAAAAAATAAATTATGATAATTGACTATATAAAATCAAAATTACTCTAATTTCATTATACTCATAAATTATTTTCTGTCAAATTTAAACCACAATAATTGAATCAATAAGCCCGAACATTTTTACCCTCTACATAGTTTATGAATGCTGTATTCACAACTTTGTTTCCTCCAGGTGTTGGATAATCTCCTGTAAAGTACCAATCTCCTTTGTTATTAGGACATGCTTTGTGTAAGTTTTCTACTGTTTGGTAGACGATTTCCACTTCTGCTTTTATAGTTGCAGGAGTAAGTAATTGTGCTATTTTATTTGAAATCTCTTGTGGGGTAAAAGGAGCGTAAATTTCTTTTACAAAATTGGTGATACCTTCTTTTGGTAAGGAAGCTTGAGATTTACATTTTTCGTAAACAGCATTAATTATGTGTTCTCTATTGGTCTCTTTTAGAAGTGTTATCGCTGCTTCAAAAGCAATAAAATCTCCCATTTTTGCCATGTCTATTCCATAGCAATCAGGAAAGCGAATTTGCGGTGCAGAAGAAACAACAACGATTTTTTTAGGGCCTAAGCGATCTAAAATTTTAAGAATACTTTGTTTCAATGTTGTACCACGCACAATACTATCATCAATGACAACAAGATTGTCTTTTCCTCGATGAACGGATCCGTAAGTGATGTCATATACACTTGAAACCATTTCGTCGCGCTGATCGTCTTGTGTAATAAACGTTCGAAGTTTGGCATCTTTAATGACAATTTTTTCGATACGTGCTCTTTTGAAAAGTATTTCTTTTAGTTCCGCTTCTGATGGTTTACCATCAATTGCATTTAAAGCGTTAAATTTCACTTCATTGGAGTGGTCTTCAAGGCCTTTAATCATTCCATAAAAGGATGTTTCAGCAGTGTTTGGGATGAACGAAAAAACAGAATTTTCTAAATCGTAATCAATAGTTTCAAGTACTTGAGGAACAACAAATCGGCCTAAATTTTTACGTTCGTTGTAAATTTCATGGTCATTTCCTCTTGAAAAATATATACGTTCAAAAGAACATGCCTTTGGTTCATTCGGTTCATTTATTTTTGTTTCGGTAACGTTACCGTCTTTTTTTATGATTAACGCATGACCAGGAGTTAATTCTTTAATGTCTTCGTATTTTAAATTGAACGCCGTTTGAATTACAGGACGCTCGGAGGCAACCACACAAACTTCATCGTTTTCAAACCAAAATGCAGGACGAATTCCAGCCGGATCTCGAAGTACAAATGCATCGCCGTGACCAAATAAGCCCGCCATCGCGTAGCCACCGTCCCAATCGTGAGAAGCTTTTTTTAATATTTTTTCAATATCGAGTTCTTTTGCAATCTGTTGGTAGATTTCTGTATTACTCAAACCTTTTGATTGCAATTCTGCATACATGGAATCATTTTCTTCATCTAAAAAATGCCCTATTTTCTCCATTACGGTAACCGTATCAGATTTTTCTTTCGGGTGTTGACCAATTTCAACGAGTACATCAAACAATTCGTCAACGTTGGTCATGTTAAAATTCCCTGCAACAACTAAATTTCGAGTAATCCAATTGTTTTGACGTAAAAAAGGATGACAAGATTCGATGCTATTTCTACCAAAAGTACCATAACGCAAGTGACCTAAAAACAATTCACCAGTAAAACCAGCATTTTCTTTCAAATACTTCAAATCCTTCAAGCGTTCAGGATGTTCCTCACCAATGGATTTAAATCTTCCATAGATGTAGTCAAAGATGTCTTGTGTTGGTTTGCTATCCACAGAACGGTAACGAGAAATATAGCGCTGTCCTGGTGCCATATCAAATTTAATATTGGCAACTCCAGCTCCATCTTGACCTCGATTACTTTGTTTTTCCATTAACAAATGCAACTTGCTTAATCCGTAAAAAGCTGTTCCATATTTTTCAAGGTAAAACTCCAATGGTTTTTTTAAACGAACCAATGCGATTCCGCATTCATGTTTGATAGCATCACTCATAAGTGTAGTGTAGATGAATTTCTGCAAAGTTAATTTTTTAATTAAACTGATGCTACTACTTTTCGCACTGATTTATGAATTACTTTCGCATTTTAAAGACGATTAGAGCCATTCTATGTTGAAAAGTGTTGTTTACAATAAAGTTGTCTCAAGGTCAATAAAAAGAAAGTTTATCATGGTAACTAGGATCGTTAGTTGAAGTGAGCGATACAATGACAGAATCTAAGAAGAGCGATAATTTCACATCCACCAAAGCTGAGGATGCGATTTCTTTTTTGTTAGGTTGTGCTAAAACATTGCATGAAAGTGGTTTGCCTGCGCATCGTTTAGAGCGATTGTTAGAAATAGCTTCGTTGAAGATGGGATTAAAAGCTGATTTTTTTATTTCACCAGGCTCTGTTTTTGTTAGCTTTAATGTAGATTCTAAAATCGTTACTCATCTAAAAAAAGTAGGAGAGGCCTCCCTTCATTTAGAAAAAATTGATCGAGTTGAATCGTTGTTGAATGATGTTAGTAATTCTAAAATTAGTTTAGAAGCTGGAGCGGAACAATTAGAAACGGTTCATACTTCTGCAACGAGTTACAATGGTTGGATAACTACTTTATTTTTTGGAATATCTACTGGAAGTGCTGCGTGTGTTTTTGGTGGAGGTATTCTAGAAATTATGTGTTCGTTTATTATTGGAGTCGGTATTAGTGGGTTATTTTCATTTGTTCGAGTATTTCCGCGCATTGAGAAATTAATTGTTTTTATTGCTGCGTTTTATGCATTTGTTGTTGCTTCATTTTTCAATTCATTTTTTATTGGATTTAACAAAGAGATAGCTTCTATTTGCGGACTTATTTTGTTAATACCTGGTTTTTCTTTCACAGTAGCGATTACTGAAATGGTGAATAATCACCTAATCTCTGGTTTAAGTAAATTCACTCAGTCTTTTGTGATTTTTGTAATGTTAGCCTTAGGAATTGGTGTAGCTG
Organism: Candidatus Planktophila lacus; assembly: GCA_943325145.2. GTDB lineage: Bacteria > Bacteroidota > Bacteroidia > Flavobacteriales_D > Crocinitomicaceae > CANHVK01. The sequence goes on from CALPOI020000055.1 coordinate 9,567, forward strand.
ATAAAGTGATGCAAGGCTTATTAAATGTAACTCCAGTAATCAATGTGTTTTCATTACCTTCATGGTCAATAGCTGTTGCATTAATTGGGGTTCCAGTTGGATTTATTGTATTACTAAAAGCCAAACGATCCGATGCTTTGTGGATTTCTTTTGCATGTTGGTTGTCTTACCTGATGTATACTTTTACTTCTTCTTATGTAGCTGCTCCAATTGCTGTTTTTCTTTCTTCTGTCTTGTTGGGTTTTGCGAGTAATGTGTTTGCCAAAATTAAAAAGAGAAATAGTGCAATCATGCTTGTACCTGGAATGATTTTATTAGTGCCAGGTTCACTTGGTTTTTTTAGTATTTCTAACTTATTACAAAGCAACATTGTAGAAGGAATTGAAATTGCTTTAAAGATGTTAACCACCTCAATGGCATTGGTAATGGGGATTATTGTATCCGATGTGTTGTTAAAATCTGGAAATGATTAATTCATTTTTTTTTAATCTTACGGTGTAAAATCTTTCAACTTTAAAAGTAACTTTGTGCTTCCAAAGTAGGACTGTCGTACATTGTGGACTAAAAGACGATTGGAAAATTTGAAACAAGAATCATTCGGAAAAAAACCATATGAATTTCAAATTTTATTGAATAGTCTCTAATAGCGTTTGTTGCAACAGTTTTTAAAGTATTAATCAACTAAAATTGCATCCATGCGCTTCGAGTTAACGAGAGATTTTTTAGATCAATTGCGATTGGCCATTCAAAATGAAGACAATGCATGGATCGATAAAAATGTATTGGAACTGCATTTCGTTGATATTGCAGAAATCCTCGATCAATTAAGCAATGCTGAAGCAAAATCGATTTATTTTCGTTTAGACGAAGATACACAGGCGGATGTATTGATGGAATTGGAGGAAGAGGTCCGTGATCGTTTCATAAAGTCGCTTTCTACGAAAGAAATTGCGGAACAGTTAGAGAATTTGGATTCCGATGATGCAGCCGATATTTTATATGAATTAAGTGATACTGAAATTCACGAAGTCATCTCACAGATGGAGGATGACGAAGCCGCTGATGATATTGTTGATTTATTGAATTACGATGAAGATACAGCGGGGGGATTGATGCAAAAAGAATTTTTGTGTACTCAATTGGAATGGACTGTTGAAGAATGTTTACGCGAAATTAAAGAACAAGCGAAGGACGTTGAAAAAGTCTACACGATTTATGTCGTTGATGTGTTAAATAAACTTGTTGGAGTTCTTTCATTAAAAACCTTGTTTTTTGCGGATCCTAGTCAGAAGATTAGTGATTTGTACCAAGGAAAAAATATTATTTCTGTAAAAGTAACCGATGATCAAGATGAGGTAATGCGACTTTTTGATAAGTATGGGTTGGTTTCTCTTCCAGTATTAGATTATCAAAATAAATTGGTAGGACGCATCACCATTGACGATGTTGTAGATGTAATTCGAGAAGAAGCAGACAGAGATTTCCAGTTAGCGACCGGTATTTCCGAAAAGGTAGAAGATAACGCCAGTATTTTTCGAATTTCAAAAGCTAGATTGCCTTGGTTGATTATAGGAATGTTAGGAGGTACTTTGGGCGCTAAGGTGATTTCTTCGTTTGAAGGAAGTATTAGTTTGGTTCCTTCATTGGCTTTCTTTATTCCAATGATTACAGCAATGGGAGGGAATGTTGGGGTACAATCTTCAGCGATTGTTGTGCAGTCATTGGCAAAAGGAAATCAATTTAAAAGTGTTTTTTCGAAATTATCAAAGGAAAC
>CALPOI020000056.1 GCA_943325145.2 Candidatus Planktophila lacus
GCTCCAGAAGATCCTACGATAGAAACTATTTCTCCCTTTTCTATTGAAAGACTCACATCGTTTAATATAGTTAAATCACCGTATTTGTGGTGGATTGAAGTCGCTCGAAGCATTATTTCCCTTTCATTTTGAGTGAGTGACCCATTTTATCTCTTTTTGTACGTAAATAAGATTCATTGTGGACATTGCTTTCGATTTCAATCGCTACATTTTCAACTATTTCTAAACCATATCCCACTAACCCCGTTCTTTTTGTTGGGTTATTGGATAAAAGTCGCATTTTGTTTACGCCTAGTTGTCGAAGGATTTGTGCACCAATACCATAATCGCGTTCATCTCCTTTAAATCCTAATTCAATGTTTGCTTCTACAGTATCAAGCCCTTGTTCTTGAAGTTTATACGCTTTTAATTTATTAATCAAACCAATCCCTCTACCTTCTTGGTTCATATAAACTATTACACCTTTGCCTTCTTTTTCAATTAGTTCCATGGCTTTTTCTAATTGCGGACCGCAATCACATCTACATGATCCGAAAATATCTCCAGTAATACAAGAGGAGTGTACCCTAACTAAAATTGGTTCCTCAGGAGACCAAGTACCTTTAATCAGTGCAAGGTGTTCTTGACCAGAATTCTTCACTTTGAAAGCATGTAATTTAAAGTCTCCAAGCTTTGTAGGCATATCAACTTCAACTACAGCATCAATTAATGAATCGTTTTTAAGTCTATATTCAATTAAATCAGCGATTGAAATAATTTTAAGATCAAACCTTTTAGCAATTTCCAACAACTCAGGTAAACGAGCCATTGTACCATCTTCATTTAAAATTTCTACAATGATACCAGCAGGTTCAAATCCTGCAAGTTTTGCTAAATCAATTGCTGCTTCTGTATGTCCGGCTCTTCTTAGTACTCCTTCTTTTTTTGCTCTTAAAGGAAAGATATGACCAGGTTTACCTAATTCTTCAGGATTTAAATCAGGGTCAATCATCGCCAAAATTGTTTTAGCTCTATCTTGAGCTGAAATCCCAGTGGTACATCCATGACCAATTAAATCAACGGAAACCGTAAATGGTGTTTCATAAGCAGCAGAGTTTGTTTGTACCATTAGATTCAATCCAATTTCTTCGCATCTATCTTCGATTAAAGGTGCACAAATTAGACCTCTACCATGAGTCGCCATGAAGTTAATTAATTCTGGTGTTGCGTTTCTTGCAGCTGTTAAAAAGTCACCTTCGTTCTCTCTGTCTTCGTCATCAACAACTATGATTACTTTTCCTGATTTAATGTCTTCTATTGCTTCTTCTATTGTATTCAATACGTTCATGTGGATTGTCATTTACTATTCTAACCATTAAACGGTTATTTTGTTTATCAAAATTAAGGATTAGTTTCTTAAATAGGTTATATTTTAAAAATTGATTTTTTCAATATATTAACTAACTTTTCGTTGATTTTACTCCAGACAAATTTCTCAGCGACAAATTTCCTACCATTTTCAGATAATTGAGTGTATAACTCTTTGTTTGAGAATAGTGCTTGTATGTGAACAATAAATTCAATTGGAGAGTCTGCAATGAGTATTTCTTTATTCGGTTCAGCTTGTATAGATTGGTTTGCTAGCGTTGTAGTAATACATGGTAAACCCATAGATAATGCTTCTAATATTTTATTTTGTAACCCAGTCCCTAAAAACATCGGTGCTATAAACACAAAAGAATTACTATAATACAATCGAATATCTTCTACATATCCAGTAATTCGATAATTCTTGCTATTCCAATTTTTTAATTTTTCAGAAGGCGTAGTTCCACAAATTGTAATGTTGATATTATTTTCTTTACAATAAGGGAGTAGTTCTTTGTAAATAAATGCAGCAGCATTTACATTTGGTGCGTAGGACATATTCCCAGTAAAGAGAAGCGTTGGTTGCTTTTTGCATAAGTTTGGTTTAAAAAACTCAGTGTCAATACCGTTTTCAATTATTTGAATTTTTTCATTTTGAGGATGAAAAATATTTTCTCTATCTGCTGTTGAAATAATGGTATGATGTTCGAAATATTCGAAAATTTGTTTTTCGTAATTCCTCAAGCGAAGAAACTCCTCTTTGTAAATCCATTTATTCCACCAATGACTTTTTTTCATTCTACGTTCCATTCCTTTTGAGAACGCATCCATATAGTCTAGTGTTTTAGGACAATCGTGGTAATTTTTAACATACTCAGAGGTTCGAATTAATTGAGCGTAAATATGGTCTGGTTTAACCTGAATTATTATTTTGTTAATTTTTCTAGCTATAAAAAAATGATAAAAGTAGGCTACCTGATAGGGCTTTTTTAAAAAATAATTGAGAATAACATGAAAATATTGAATGAATTTATTTAACTTAAAAATTGTTATTTCATTACAGTATTTCTGCAGTATTGATTTATGCTCATCCCTTATAACTTGATCCGTAGTGCAAATTAGGTGTATTGAAAATTCATTTGAGAGATATTTGATTTGATGGTATGCACGTAATTTATCTCCCTTTTCTAATGGATAAGGAAACCTAGAAAGTACGACTACTAATTTAGGCTTATTCACCACTTATTATTTTTTTTAATTTATTTGTGATAAACTCTTTAGAATGATGTTGTTGAATGAACTGAAATGCATCATTTTTATAGTCATCGATTAAATGTCTGTTTGAATTGATTTGCAAGGAATAAGTAATATAGTCACTGATTGAATTTACACAATAAGCGGGTGATAATTCTAAGCCTTTTAAAGCAATTTCTGTACCAATAACAGGAACGCCTAATGCCAAACATTCTAGAATTTTTATTCTAATTCCTGATCCAGAAGCGATCGGGGCAATTAATGTACCAGATTGTAAAAGAAAGGAATGCACATCCTTAATTTCACCATGAAGGTGTATGGAAGAACTAGAATAATTCTTGAAATAATCAGGCATGAACGAACCACCTATGTGCAATTCAGCATTAGGTATGACATTTTGAATTTGTGGAAAAATCTGATGAATCAATTGTTCCGCTGCATCTCTATTGGGCTTCCAATTATAAGCTCCAATAAAAAAAAAGTGATTTGAGTTAAATGTTATATTTTCTGTTTCATTCATTCTATTTTCTATACCAACAGATAGTGTGTGTACAGGAGTTTTTATTCCTAATTGTTTAAAAATTAATGTATCTGTTTTTGAAATTGATATAATACCATCTAAGGAATTAAGATGATTGATTTCAAATTTTTTCAATTTATTTTTAAGATGGTTGTAAATTGTTCTTTTTATAATTGATTTTGATGTAATTGCGTAATTTTCCCAAATTAAATGTTCGACGTTGTGCGTACGGACATAAATTTTCCCCTTGAAGTGTTTTTTAATTTCATCCAAATATTCAAGTAAGTAGACGCTCTCAAGAATTATTATCGATGTGTTGTTATTAATATTTAAAAGAATTTTATCTCGAAATCCCTTTGAATAAAAACGAACTGTATTGTAGGAAGTGTTTGTAATGAGTGTGTTGAAGGCTTTAAATAAAGAAAACTTTGTGTTGATATTGATCGATTCAGGCGAGGTTTTTCGCTTGATTTTTTCTGGAAAATGATTGATATTAAATGGGTGTTTTTGTGTGGATAAGGTTAAGTATTTAATAGAATATTCACACGAAAGAAGCGCATTAAGAAATGATTCCATTGCAAAACAACCACCGTCAATTATTGGATAAATTGGTTTATTGGTGATGTAGAGGATATTCATCTTTTTATTTTTCGAAATAATTTCAACCATGCATCCTTATCAAACACTTTTGAATCATTTGCAGCACTTCGCATTAACAAAAGTGCAATTGGCGTCAAACTGATTGTCGCTAACCACATTCCAACATAAGCAGGAACTGCACCACTTTTCACAAGTCCTTGACCAATTTCTGTTAAAACAAAATATATCATGAAAATAAGTGTGGCTATTACTACTGGGGTTCCAAATCCACCTTTTTTAACAATGGCTCCAAGTGGTGCGCCAACAAAAAATAAGACTAATATAGAAAACGTTAAGGCAAACTTACGATGGAATTCAATTTTGTAAGAATTTAAATTTGTTGTCATTGAATCACTCAATGCTTTTTGATTATTAAGTGTATTTATTTTATTGTCGATGGTCGTAAGGCTCAATTCAATAATTTTTCTTTGATTTTCCTTACTTATTTTTTTTAAATCGAATGAAGCTGGTTTAAAGTTTAGAGTTTGGCGAGTTGTTGAATCATTTATCTTTGTTAAGTAGATCGAATTAATTCTATCTGAAACTACAAAATTCTTAATTAATTCTGTATTTTGTTTTTTTATTGAATCTAATGCGTTATTTAGTTGAAAAACATTTAACATTTCATGTGCATTTTTGAATAAATTTTCATCAGTTCGGTTGAGTTGAAATCCAGAAAGTTTAATTTGTAATACTGCCGATGAAAATTTACTTTTTTGAGATCTGAAATAGGAATTATTTGCTGAAGTAAAACCAATAGGTTGATTAACATCTAATTCCTCAATGACTGCACCATTTTTTAATTTTAAGTACAATACAGAACCATTGCTTGAATTGAAAAGTTCGCCTTCCTCTGCACGAATTGTTTTTATTGAATTAGGTGAAGAATGGTCATGTATTGTGATACCTTTAAAAATACCATTTTCTTCTTTATTTACTTTAATCGCGTAGTTGTCTATTTCATTTGAGTATTGTCCTGGTGTTACGATATTGGCAATTTTTGTTTCTTGAATATCATAAATTAGTGCACGCCATTTTAAATTTGAAATTGGGATGATATAGTTTGCGAAATAAAATGTACCAATGCAAATTAATAACACTACCATTGTTAGTGGTCGCATAATTCTATAAAGTGATAATCCAGAAGATTTTAGAGCAGTAAGTTCATTGTTTTCAGCCAAGTTCCCCATAGTCATAATGGAGGATAAAAGCATTGCTAACGGAAGAGCTAATGGAATAAGTGAAGCAGAAACAAAAAACAATAATTCTAGAATCACAAAAACACCTAAACCTTTACCCATTAAATCATCAATGTATTTCCAGAAAAATTGCATGATTAACATGAACATGGAAATACAAAAAGTTACCACAAAGGGACCGATAAAAGATCGGATACTGAAAAGATAGAGTTTTTTCAAAGCCAACTAGAGAGTAGGGGATTAAGCGCCGATATGTCTCTTTAGATTATTGATTTGGTTGTCCCAAAGTGATTTGTTTTCTTTTAACTCGTCCTCATCACAAAAATCTACAACAGTAAAAATAAGTGCATTTGTAAGTGAATCCATTTTATAATTAAATTCAAAATAGAAATCCTCATCTTCATTTTCTGTCCATCTAAAACGAACATAAACACCTTGTCTTTTTGCAATTAATTTTGCAGAATCATCGCTTTTACCCCAAGTGAAAGTATAAATATTGTCCTTTACCGTTACATTATCAGCAAACCATTGTTCTAAACCATTTGGAGTAGTAACCTCGTTTTCAATAATACGAATAGATGTTTTTAAAATGTACTCATATTCAACTTTAATCTTCGACATTTAAGAGTGATTTAAAATTTCAATAAATATAATTAAAAAATGAGAATTTTATTCAATTAATCTAACAATCTGATGGTTAAATATAAAAAATAACAAAAAAAGAGGTTGATAATTCAACCTCTTAAAATGATTATATAATTTTATTTATTAAGCGTTAGTTGCACCCAATAAGTCGTTAGATGATTGAGAAATCGCAGATTTTTCAAAACGAATTTTACTCCCTTCAGAGTTAATTAATACTGTCGTATCATTAATCTCTAAAATTTTACCATGTACTCCTCCAATGGTAACTACTTTATCACCTACAGCTAGGTTTTCTCTGAACTTTTTAAGATCTTTCTGTTTTTTTTGTTGTGGTCGAATCATAAAAAAGTAGAAAACTACTAGTACTAAAACGAGCATTAAAATTTGTTGTGGCATAATTGTTTGATTTTTATTTGATTATTAATTATTTACGTATTACATTCGCTCGAATAGACAAAACAGTAATTGAAGGTTCTGTATTTGCTACTACTCTAACTTCTTTAATTAAAGTTCCAGGTGCTGCATTATCTGTTCTAACAGTTGCAGTAATTTCTTCAGTTTCTCCTGGAGCAATCGGGTCTTCAGGATAATCCGCCACTGTACAGCTACATGAGCCTTTTACTTCTGCTATAATTAAAGGATAACTTCCTGTGTTTTTTAATTTAAAAACTGCTTCGATTTCTTCTCCAAGAATAACATTACCTGCTTTAAATTCTTTAGTGATTTCTAAAGTAGTTTTATTTCCAACCTCTATTTTATCGTCAGAATTACAACTTACTAAGATGTATATTAGAGAAAATAAACTTAAAAATCGTTTCATTGTTTTATAATTAATCCATTAAACCTCTTCCAATTTTCCTAATTTTTTCAGTAGTTTCCAAACGGGATACAGCTTGATCTAAAATACCATTGATAAATCCACTACTTTTAGGTGTACTGTAGTATTTTGAAATTTCTATATATTCGTTCAAAGTTACTTTTTTAGGAATGTTTTGAAATTCTTGAAGCTCAGTGATAGCCATCTTCATTAGAATAACATCCATTTTTGCAATTCGTTCAAACTCCCAATTTTTTGTAAGGTCATCAATCAACTGCTCGTTTTCATTATCGAGTAAAATTGTTTTTCTAAACAAGGTTTTGTAAAATCCTACTTCGTCTTCTTCGTCTTTGTAAAGTGGTAAAATTCGATTGTTTTCCTCTTCTTCATCTATCGATTTGATTGTTTTCAGAACCAATGAACATGCCAGATCAATGTCATCTAACCAATGAATACTTTTCTCTTCAAAGAAATTATAAATCAAATTTGAGTTTGCAATTTCTTCTTTGAAAAGTTGACATACAAATTCTTTGTCATTTTCAAAACTATCTTCTTCTGATTTGATATATGAAAAGTAAACTTCACTTTCTTTAATGTGATTCAGAATTTTTTTAAACATTTCATGATTTTCAACTCCTAACCAATTGACTTTATTCATTTCTGAAGCGTGTCTTAAAGATGTTGAATTTGAAAGTAAATTGAAAATACGATTGTTAATAAACTTCAGATTTGGATCTAAATCTTCAGCGGTTGGTCGAGCTTTTAATCTATTTTCATTGATTTTGTTTTCATGAATTGTTTTTAATTCCTCAAAAGATAGAAGTAAATAAAGATACAAGTCATAAATTCGTTCAATTGAATGAATAAGCTCAGTTTCTGCTTTTTTGTAATTTGTTTCATCTCCAAGAAAATAGGCGTACAGAGATTGTAATACTTTAATTCTTAGATGTCTTCTGTTTATCATTGGATGTAATTATAAAGGTAATTTTATTTTCCCTATGGATGTAATGCGTTCTTCTGCGATTGTATCAGCTATTTTTTGTGTAGGAATGTTTTCTTTTTGAGAACGATTAATAATTTGAGCAATCGAATCGTAAATTCCTTCTGCTTTTTGCATTGTCCATGCTTGATTGTATCCTTTGACTTCAGAATAGCAACTCATTACACCACCTGCGTTTAGCGTATAGTCAGGTGCGTAAATCACTCCCTTTTTAAGCAATAAAGCTCCTTGTTTCTCATTTGCCAATTGATTATTAGCTGCACCAGCAATTACAGAACATTTTAATCTTCCTATTGTAGCATCATTGATAGTTGCTCCTAGGGCACATGGTGCATAAATGTCTACATCTAAGTCGTAAATTTCGTCTAAACCTACAATTGTAGTTCCAAAATTTTTCTGAACTGTTTTTAGATTTTCTTCTTGAATATCAGTAGCATAAACAATTGCGCCTTCTTCAGTTAAATGCTGAACGAGGTACGTCCCAACATGACCTACACCTTGAACAGATATTTTTTTTCCTGTCAATGAGTCTGAACCATATTGTGCTTTTGCAGCAGCTTTCATTCCCATGTAAACACCGTATGCAGTAACAGGTGAAGGGTCTCCGCTTTTTCCAGGAAGACCAACAACATGGTCAGTTTCCATATTAACGAATTCCATATCTGATGGAGATATACCAACATCTTCAGCTGTAATATATTTCCCACCTAAACTATTTACAAATTTTCCAAATCGTCTAAATAGCGCTTCGTTTTTCATTGTTTTTGAATCTCCAATGATAACAGCTTTACCACCACCAAGATTCAAACCTGAAATTGCGTTTTTATAGGTCATGCCGCGTGATAGTCTAAGAACGTCTGTTAATGCGTCAATTTCATTGGAATAATTCCACATTCTTGTACCACCCAAAGCTGGCCCTAAAACGGTATTATGAACAGCAATGATTGCTTTTAATCCTGTTTGATTATCATTGCAAAAAAGAAGTTGTTCGTGATTGTATTGAGTCATTGCGGCAATGACCGGATTCTCAATAAGATTAGTGTTTTGGATATCCTGTACTTCAAACATATCGACAAAAAATTGTAGAACGTATTTATTTTTATTTTAGAATGAAGTTTATTTGTTTCATTCAATTAGTTTTGCAAAAATAGAGAAAATTATCTGATGAAGTCCTTAAGTTATTTGAATAAATACATTTTTAAATATAAGTGGCGCATTATCATGGGTGTAATTTTTATTTGTGCTTCGAATTATTTTGGAGTTGAAATGCCGAAAATTGTTAAAAATGCAGTGAATGACTTCATTGAGAAATTAACATATACCAAAGATTTTAATAAGATACTTTTCTTGAGCTTAAAGCTTGCAGGTATTTATTTGCTTTTTTCCATTCTTAAAGGTTTTTTTCTTTTTTTAACAAGGCAAACGATTATAATTGTTTCAAGGTACATTGAGTACGATTTAAAGAATGAAATTTTTGCACATTATCAAAAATTGTCCTACCGTTTTTACAAAAATAATAGTACGGGTGATTTAATGAATAGAATTTCAGAGGATGTTTCTCAGGTGAGAATGTATTTAGGTCCAGGCTTGATGTACACAATAAATTTAGCAATATTGTCTATTATGGCTGTTTATACCATGCTAAAGATTAACGTAAGTTTGACTTTATTGGTGTTAACCCCTTTGCCAATAATGTCAATTTTAATTTATAAGGTTTCAAGTAAAATGAACTTTCTTAGTAAGGAAGCTCAAAAAGAACAATCGTTAATGTCTACAATAGTTCAAGAAACTTTTTCAGGAATAAGAGTTATTAAAGCCTATTTAAGAGAGGTTGAAATGGCCTCTAAATTTGCTGCAACTGCAGAATCTTATAAGTCTAAATCCATGAAACAAGTTCGTGTGAATGCTTTGTTCATGCCTACAATTGTTTTTTTAATTGGATTAAGCACTTTGTTGGCTATTTACTACGGTGGAATTTTGACCTACCAAAAAATCATAACTCCTGGCGATATTGTAGCGTTTATTTTTTATATAAATATGTTAACCTGGCCATTTGCAAGTGTTGGTTGGGTAACATCAATTATCCAACGAGCGGCAGCATCTCAGGATAGAATCAATGAATTTTTATTAGAATCTCCAGAAATTAAAAGTGGTGATTTAAAATTAGATCATCTCGAAAGGATTGTTTTTTCAAATGTTTGTTTTTCGTACGAAAACGAACAAGTATTAAAGTCAATTAATTTTGAAATAAATAAAGGTGAGAAAATAGGGTTTGTAGGAAACACTGGCGCAGGAAAAAGCACCTTGTTACATTTATTATTAAGGCAGTTTGATTGTTCAAGTGGTGAAATTACGATTAACAATAGCTCGATTAAGTCTTTGGATACAACTATTTATAGATCTAAGGTAGGTGTTGTTCCGCAAGAAGTATTTTTATTTTCTGATACGATTCGAAATAATATACTTTTTGGAGTTGGAGATGAGATTTCAGAGGATGAAATTGTTAGGGTAACTAAACAAGCACACGTTTACCATAATATCTCTGAATTTCCAGATAAATTTGATACTTTACTAGGAGAAAGAGGAGTAAATTTAAGTGGAGGGCAGAAACAACGATTAAGCATAGCACGTGCATTGATTAGACATCCTGAATTATTGATTTTAGATGATTGTTTATCAGCAGTAGATACGCATACAGAAGATGTAATTTTGAATTCATTGAATGAAGTAAACGCAATGACCATTATTGTAAGTCATCGTGTTTCTTCGCTTCGGTTTGTTGATCGAATCTACGTGTTAAACGATGGTCAAATTGATGAAGTAGGATCACATGAAGAATTGGTCAATAAAAAAGGGAGGTATTTTAAAATGTATCAAGAGCAATTAACTAAAACTGAAAATTAAATGAAAAGTTTTTTGAGAAGATTAATGTATTATGGTGTTGGTTTTGTAATTGGAACTGCATTTGTTGTTTTATTTTTTGAAAATCGTGGCTGTAGTTGGTTGCCTCAAAATAGAGTGAAGGGAAGTTTGCTAACCAAGATGATCGTAGTTTCAGAAAAAAACCGATCTAAACTTAGTTGGTTGAAAACTGAAAAAGATTTTATTTCATTTACCAATGAAGCTGAAGTTGATTTTGAAAGAAGTCAAACACATTCTGATCATAAAGTTTATTTATTTACTTCAAAAAAACATAAATTATACCTTGTGATTCCAAAAGATGCATTTGTAGGTGAGGTAATTCCGTTTCTTGAAAAATCAAAAGTTCGCTTCAGTAAAGTAGGACTTGGTGAAATAATTGTTTCTCCATCACAAAAAGATTTTTTGTTTATTCAAAAGAAAGCGGAGCTTTCATGTCAAGTAAAAAAACTTAATTGGGGGAATGACGAAGATGTTTATCAATTGATAAGAACTAATTCGAAATTTAATTTTAGTAAATCTAATATGGAGCTAAAACATCAAAAAGTTCACACTTTAGAGTTAGCAATGGATACTTCAAAACTAGAATTAAAAACAATTTGGTACAAAGACAAAATGAATATTATAAAAATGAATTCTGTTTATTCTAAACTATGTCATTAATATAATAAGTATTTCAGTGTTAATAATTCATCAGTTAACAGTAGTTGCTATCAAATGGATTTGTTTATTTTTGTAATATGGAATTTTCTGCAGAGCAAATTGCCGGTATTCTAGACGGCGAAATTATCGGAGATGCATCTTCGAAAGTAAATGGGTTAGCTAAGATTGAAGAAGGTACTTTA
>CALPOI020000057.1 GCA_943325145.2 Candidatus Planktophila lacus
AAAAGACAAAGATGTTTTAAAAAAAGCAACTATCTACATTAATCTTGAGCCATGTGCACATTTTGGAAAAACACCTCCTTGTGCTTCACTACTAGTTAGATCTAACTTTAAACGAGTTGTTATAGGCATGTTAGACCCAAACCCTTTGGTTTCAGGAAAAGGGCTTCAAATGTTGACACAGGCAAATATTGCCACTACTGTGGGTATTCTTGAATCAGAATGTAAAAAAATAAATAGAAGATTTATTACATTTCACTCCAAAAAAAGACCCTATATATTATTAAAATGGGCAGAAACCAAAGATGGTTACATTGATTTAGAAAGGGTTAACGATAAACCCAGAACAATAAATTGGATCAGTCAACCTACAACACAAACTTTCACACATCAATGGAGAGCTCATGAACAAGCAATTCTTGTAGGCTGGAAAACAATACTTTACGACAATCCGAGTTTGACTACAAGAGCTTATTACGGAAAATCTCCAATTAGAATAATTATTGATCCCACCTTAAAATCACCAAAAGAATCGATCGTATTTACAGATGAATTGCCTCTTTACATACTTAATTTGAAAAAGAATGATGCGTCTACAAATAAAAAATTTATTCAACTAAAAGATTTTGAAATTCAAACAATATTAGACGCAATATTTAAACTAAATATTTCATCCTTAATTATAGAAGGTGGTAAATACACCCTAGAGCAATTTATCTCATCAAATGTATGGGATGAAGCTAGGATTATTATAGGAAATACTTCATTTGAAAAAGGATTAGCATCTCCAAAACTCAACCAAACACCTCAACACGAAATAAAAATCGATGAAGATAGAATTCTCTTCTATTCAAATCTAGAGACCAACTCTTCCCCGAGCACCTCATAATCAACACCATCAAAATTACCAGAACTCATCATTAATAAAATTGAATCATTGACATTGATGTTTTTCACAATATGAAGTACTTCTTCAGTTAAATTATATACTTCAACATTATCCCCAAACGCAATTTTAACTTCTTCCACTGAGATTGCAGGCAATCTTTTATGCTTCACTACATCAGGATTGAAATAAACGATCGCACGATCAGCATGTTTCATTGCTCCATGGTACAATGGTAAAAATTCTTTATTCAAAGATGAAAAGGTATGTAACTCCATGCAAGCCACAACTTGTTTTTCCTTAAATTGTTCCTTTACAGCAGACGTAGTCGCTTTTAATTTAGATGGGGAATGTGCAAAATCTTTAAACATTACAAATCCGTTTTTTTCAGCCACTTTTTGTAATCTTTTTCCTGCGCCTTTAAAAGATTGTAAAGCACTTAAAAACTCATCATTAGTAACACCAATTTGTTTACATATCTCCATAGCACCCATTAAATTTTGCATGTTATGCGCTCCAAAGATTTGAAAAACATATTTTTTTCCTTCAAATTCAATTTCAGTACCATTTATATTTGTAGAATAATTTGGTGTTGAATATGCAATAGAATTCAATTTATTAGAATATTTTGTCCCCAACTGTTTTACAACATCATCTTCTTGATTATAAATCAAAACACCAGATTTCTCTATTTTTTGACAAAAAACATCAAATTGAGACACGTAATTTTCAAACGTTGGAAAAACATTGATATGATCCCAAGCGATGCCACTTATTAAAGCAATCGAAGGATGGTATAAATGAAACTTAGGTCTACGATCGATAGGAGAACTTAAATATTCATCCCCTTCTAAAATCATTATTTTAGCAGTATCCGATAATTTTACCATACAATCATATCCTTCCAACTGAGCGCCAACCATGTAATCAACATCGAGACCTACCATAGAAATTGCATGTAAAATCATTGCTGTAATTGAAGTTTTTCCATGACTTCCACCGATCACAACTCTTATTTTATCTTTACTTTGCTCATATAAATACTCAGGATAAGAATAAACAGGAATCCCCATTAATCTAGCTTTCAACAACTCAGGATTATCTTCCCTAGCGTGCATACCAACAATAATCGCATCTAAACCATCATGAATACTATCAGTATTCCATCCAATTTGACTAGGAAAAATTCCTTGTTTTTTAAGTCTAGTTGCACTTGGTTCAAAAATTTCATCATCGGAACCAGAAACATTATAATTCTTTCTACTTAAAGCAATTGCCAAATTATGCATTGCACTCCCGCCTATTGCTATAAAATGTACATTCATAGATCTATAATTAGTTGAAATTTTACTTGTGGTTAATTGAATCAAATCACTAAAAATTCTTTTTCAATTTGGCATCTTGTGTTTCTCTTTGCCATGTCATTTCAGTCGACGGCTCACCATTTTTTTGATAGGTTATTGAATCATGTTTTTGAATACGGGTATATACTTGTCCAAAACCATTTTTAACTACGATTCTTCTTGTTATCACAGAAAGTAATAGTCCTTCATCGTCTGTTTTATTAAATGATTCTTGCGAAACACCCTCAGGATAAGAAGCTCCAATCGAGTTCGCCATTTTATCATCAAAGACAACGATTTTAGATTCAATATTTTCTAAAGCTGATCTAATATTTAAATTCTTATTAATTTGTTTATCAGATTCATTAGCATCTGTCCCATTAATCGAATGCTCTAAATGATCGATTGAATTTAAATTTTGAAACGGCAAATCATCATTTGAACTTAAAGCGACTTGTGTTTTATGTTCTAGACCATTAATTGAATTTTTTGATGTTAAATTCTCAACACCCTCTTTTTCGATAAAACCTTCATTTGAAGACTCGTGATTTTTTTCTTTTAATTTTAATCTTAAAACAGAAGAGTCTTGTTTTTCAATTGTTTTTATCAAAGTTACATCCGTTACATTTTTTGATTTAGCAATTAAATGATCTGCTTCTTGCAATAAAACATTTTGATCTTCTAAAATAGAAGCATCATGATATTGAGCTGTTTTACTTTTACCATCAATTTGATTTACAGCCTTAATCCTTACTACACCACTTATACTATCTTTAAAAACTTCAGTTGCATTTTCATTTATATGAAGTAATTGTTTGTTTGCTAACCTTTTTTGATCAGGATGTGAATGGATAGAATCGTTCATTGAAATATTATCAAAACTTTTTATTTTAATTGAATCATTTTTATCTGTACTTTTTTTCAAAGATTCTTTTTCAATTTTTTCGACTCCATCAATGTACTCAACAGTTTTTTCAGATAAAAATGTATTTGACTTGTTTTTTTGTTCTAGTTTCTGATTATTAATTTCTTCGGTCTTTACGTTTGATTCTGCAACAAACTCATGAATTTTCTGCTTTGCTTTCGTATCATCGTTAACTTGATGTTCTTTTTGAATATAAACAGAATCAACTATAGACTGGTTTGTTTCTAATTGGGCGTTTTTGACTAACGAACTTCTAAATAAACTATCATTCATTTTGGTTTCTTTTGAAACTTTATACGCTTCATTTTTTTCTGTATTACTACTCGTAACTTTTACAGAAGAAGTGTCATTAATTTTTTCATAATTGCCAAGTTGAATTCGTGTCGAATCTATAACTTCTGTGCTTTTTTCAAAGAGAGTTGTTTCTTTAGATTGAACAGAGTTAACTTTAGTAACTACAACCCCTTCTTTTTTGTTTTTTCGTTTAATTTCTGCCGCTTTTAGTTCCTTTTCAGCATCATTCAAAGAAAGATCTGAAGTTAAACCAAGAGAAGGTAGTGTATCACGTTTATCACTTTTCTTAGGGTTTAAAAGTGCATCAATAATCTCGATTTGTTTTTTTGGATATTCATCTGAAGGTCTTAATTCGAGAGCTCTCTGAAACATACCTTTAGATGCTGAATAATCTTTGGCATCAAATAATTGATCAGCTTTATTTATTATTTTCTGATAACTTCTATTTTCCTCGGACTTGCCCTTTTCTTTCTCATTTGCAATACATTTCTCAACTTGTTTTTTGGCATAATTATCAGAAGGGTTTAATTTCAAAGCATTCTCATATGCGTTTTTGGCATCTAAAAACTTGTTTTGAGTAAAATAAAAATCGGCTTGTTTGATTACTGATGCGAAATCTTGATTGGATTGAGAATACGATGAAACTGAAAGACAGAATGTTAAAACATAAAAAAGAATGTACTTACCCATAAACCTCAAATTTCAAAAAAATGTATAACTTAGCTAATATAGAAATTAGAATTAATTCAAACAACAAATAAATAAAAAGACCTAAAAAAAATGAATTTAAAACAAAAAATAGCCCTGTTTTTTTTTATAATTCAACTATTTCAAATTAGTTTTTCACAATCAAATTTTGCTGTAGTTTCAAATGTGCAATCCAACCTCAGTAAAGAATCTTACGTTGTCTCATTGAGAAACAATTTAAACTCTAGAGAATTTATTAGTTCTCAAAACATTGCTATAAAAAGCATTACTAAAAATTGGATTTACTGTACGTTAAATCAAGTTCAGTTAACTGAAGCTGAGAACAAGCGCCTAATACCCCGTCAAAAATTTGACTTAAGTGTCCCTACTCCAATGAACGATACTACACGACAAACACATTATGTAAATGAAGTGCATTCAGGTCAAGGACTTCCGACAAATTATACGGGGAAAAATGTTATCATAGGTATCATTGACACAGGAGTTGATTACAATCACAAAGACTTCAAAGACGAACAAGGAAAAAGCCGAATTTTATATTATTGGAACCAATCATCTGGATCTCAACAAAAATCACCATTACCTTACAATTACGGAGAAGAATGGACTAACGAGGATCTGAACAATCAAGCGCTTGGACTTTCAGGTTCCATATTGCACGGAACAACTGTATGTGGTGCCGCAGCAGGAAATGGCTCAGCAAATGGTACTAACAAGGGAATGGCACCAGATTCAAAAATAATCGTTGTTCAATCCAATTTCTCTGCGAAAAATTGGACATTAACAGTTGCTGATGCTTGTGATTACATCTTTAAGAAAGCTGATCAATTAAATTTACCTGCAGTCATTAACATTAGTGCAGGAGTTCAGTTTGGATCACACGACGGGAATGATCCTGCATCAGAATTAATGGAACAATTATTAGACGAAAAACCAGGAAGAATTATTGTTGCTTCTGCTGGAAATTCTGGAAATATTGGTAAATTTCACGTTCATGGTAATGTGACAAGTGACACTTCTTTTTTCTGGATTAAAAATGCAGCTTCAGGATTAGCCGGTCCAAATTCAATTTATGTAGATTTATGGGCTGACTCTTCTGATTTTGAATCTGTAAAATTTAGAACTGCTGCAAACAACCCAATAAAGAATTTTGAATTAAGCGGTACAACAAAATTCATTTCATTTAAAGATGCCTTTAAACAACCTCAAAAATATACTGATACTTTATTCTCTTTTACAAACAACAGATTAGCATTTGTAGATTATTATGCTGAAAAAATTAATAACACCTACCATTTAGAAATTGTTATTTCCAAAGTCGATTCAACAGATTATTACTATCAATTTAGTACAACAGGCCAAGGAGAATACGATGCTTGGAGTGGAAGTGGAAATAAGTTTGGTTCAGCTACACTGAATGATTTCGTAACAGAATCATTGCCGAACAGTAGTTCATACCCACCCATTAAAAATTACATTTTAGCAGATTCATTGCAATCGTTGTACTCTTCTTACATTTCATCGGAAAAAGTTATCTCAGTAGGAAATTTACAAAATAGAACCTCTTTTGTAAATAAAAACGGTGTGATTTCACAAACTACTTATCCAAAAGGAAAATTGGCTTTAAGTTCTTCTAAAGGTCCCAACCGAAAAAAACAACAAAAACCAGATATTTGTGCTGCAGGTGATTTAACATTGTCAACAAGCGTAATTAGCTTTTTAAATAACCCTGCAAATAACGACAAAATTGATCTAAACGGAATGCACTCAGTCAATGGAGGGACTTCAATGGCTGCACCAGTTATAGCAGGAATAGCAGCATTGTATTTAGAAAAATGTTCAAAATCAACTTATTTAGATTTCAAAAGAGACTTAACACAAAACGCCTTTCAGGATAATTTCGCTAACAACATTCCAAACTTTGGATACGGTTTTGGCAAAGCACATGCCCTAAACACATTGCTTTCAACAAACATACAATTAGTATTTGAAGGAAATATAGGTATCTGTTCTGGATCAATTCCAATAACATTAAGAGCCAACAAAACACTTGATTCAATACATTGGTTTGACAATGATCAACAACTTCAAAAAACTTTTTCGGCTCCAGGTAAATATTGGATTACTGTGAAAGACAAACAAAATTGTATTTTAA
Organism: Candidatus Planktophila lacus; assembly: GCA_943325145.2. Classification (GTDB taxonomy): domain Bacteria; phylum Bacteroidota; class Bacteroidia; order Flavobacteriales_D; family Crocinitomicaceae; genus CANHVK01. The sequence continues at coordinate 6,309 of CALPOI020000057.1, forward strand.
CAGATACATTACATATTAAAGCAGAAGGATCTAACCAAAGCATCTCATTAATCAACACTACTGGAAACGATACGCTTACATGTGGAAGACCATCAATAGTGTTAAAAGCTTTTGGAAATACTGAGTTTACTTGGAATAATGAACAAACAAAAAACGATACAAAATTGGTACAATCTCCAGGTAAATATGTAGTAAGTACTTTATTGAATAATGGTTGTGAAGTAAAAGATAGCATTCACATTTTTCAAGATACCATTTCTCCAATAAGAACATTATCAATTGACACTACACAACTTAATTGTGAAATAACTTCAATTCCAGCAACTGTTAAATCTTCTTCTGACACACAATTCGAATGGAAGAAAAATCAAGAAATTTTCAGTAATAAAGACAGTATAAACATTACTCAACCTGGAAATTATATTCTAACCACAATACTTAACAGAAATAAATGTACAGTAGTTAATACCATCAAAATAACAAAAGACACCTTATACACAGATTTAAACATACTACCAAATAAAGATACTTTGCTTTGCATCTCTGATTCAATAATATTAAAGACAAATAAACCTTACCCTACCTTATGGAAAAAAAACAACGAATACATTTCAACAGCTTCCGATTTCATACTCTTTACACCAGGGATTTATACCGCAGAATATGTAACCCAGAGCAATTGTTTACTAATAGACACGTTTGAAATAGACTATATCAAATCCACAAAGAAAATTCAATTTCCGGATACGATTTTACCTATTACCTGTAATCGCGACACATCTGAAATTACTGTTTACGGAGGATTAAATTACACTTGGATAGGAGGCAATTACCCAACGAAGTCAACAAACGTATTCAATCAACCCGGTATTTATTCAATTACTATGATTGATAGTAATTACTGTGAAGTAAAGGATTCAATTGAAATCAAAAAAATTAATGATGGAAATTTAACCGTTCATTTCCAACAAAAATCTGGACTAAATAAAATCACTTGTAGTACCAAAGAAGTTGAAGTCGAAGTAATTGAACCAGGAACTTATAGTTGGTCTGGTGGTAACAACTTAACTGGCAAAACAAATAACTTTTCATTACCGGGTATTTATAAGGTCATTGTTACTGGTAAAGAAAACTGTATTGGGCAAGATAGTGTCTTAATTTCAATTGATACAACTCATCCGACATTGAGCCACAGGTTCCTGAGTGACACCAAAATAAGCTGTCAAAATGATCCCGTAATTATAAAAATAACAGGAGCTTCAAACTACCAATGGAATGGAGGTTCGCAACCAGCTAATGACACAAATTCATTTTTGTTACCAGGTAACTATACTATTAAAGGAACAAATCATTTAGGTTGTACTTCTGAATTACAATTTAAAATTGACAAAATGTATTTTCCACCTACTCCTGAAATTACACTCAAAGACTCTATCATCACATCTTCTAAGTCTGAAAATTATCAATGGTTTAGAAATGGTGAAATACTTACAAACGACACCCTGCAAACTTTAAAAATCACAAAAAGCGGGACTTACTTTGTGAGTACAAATTCAAAGGGTTGTATATCTACTTCTGAATATGTATCAACAACTTTAAAATTAGGTGATGGAATTATACATACTGCTTACTCCATTTATCCTAATCCAATGAATTCAGATTATGAATACCTTCATATTAAAGGGGCTAAAGAAAATGATTTGATGAATATTTATACAATTAGTGGACAAAAAATAAATTTTACTCGAATCGATGCAGAAACAATTCTTACAGGTAATCTATCAATTGGTGTTTATTTACTCGAAATCATAAGCAACAACACTAAATTTAGAACGAAACTTATTAAAGAATAAGGATTTAAATACCACTTGATAAAAATTCATTTAAACGCACATACAAATAAGTTTATTTACGTATTTTTGGAAAATAACATTAATTTATAAACATGAATTTAGCTGGAATAATTGCAATCTCTGGAAAGCCAGGATTATACAAAGTAGTTAAACAAGGAAAAAACAATTTATTTGTTCAATCTCTTGATTCAGATAAAATAACACCTGCTTATTCTTCAGATAAAATATCTGCATTAGAAGATATTAGCGTTTACACTTACGAAGAAGATGTTCCTCTTTTAGAATTACTTGGATTAATTGCAGAAAAATCAAATTACGAAGCTACATTATCTCACAAAGAAGACAAAAAAAAGTTAGAATCTTTTTTTGAAGAGGTTGTTCCAAACTACGACAAAGAACGTGTTTATTTTTCTGATATTAAGAAAATATTTCAATGGTATAATCTATTACAAAATGTTGGTCTATTAGTTAAACCTACTGTTGTTGAAGAAGTTGAACAAACTACAGATACTGAAGTACCAACTACAGAAAAAACAAAAAAAACACGCGCAAAAAAAACTGAAAAAGTAACTGAATAGCTATATGCCAAGAAGCATTGTTATTATCCCTACTTATAACGAAATCGAGAACATCGACCGGATGGTACGAACAGTTCTTGATTTTAAAGAAGATTTTCATGTGTTAATTGTTGACGATGGCTCCCCTGATGGAACCGCAAATAAAGTCAAAGAGCTTCAAACAATTTATCCAAATCGTTTATTTCTTGAAGAAAGGTCAGGAAAATTAGGTTTAGGAACCGCTTATATTCTGGGATTTAAATGGGGATTGAAAAACAATTACACCTACATTTTTGAGATGGATTGTGATTTCTCACACAATCCGAACGACTTAATTCGACTTGAAAATGCTTTAAAAGACGGAAAAAATCAACTCAGTATCGGTTCAAGGTATTGCAGAGGAGGGAAAACTGAAAATTGGCCAATTGGTAGAATATTGATGTCTTATTTTGCTTCTGTTTACGTAAGAATGGTACTCTTCATCTCGATAAAAGACACAACTGCTGGATTTAAATGCTACCACAGAAGTGTTCTAGAAGCGATTAATTTAGACAATATACCTTTTAGAGGTTATGCATTTCAAATCTTTATGAAATACATTGCTCTTAGAAAAGGATTTAAATTAATAGAGGTGCCAATTACATTCATAGATAGAGAATTTGGAACATCCAAAATGAATGCTGATATATTCAAAGAAGCAATTCTTGGAGTTTGGAAAATGAGGAGTCTTAAATAAAAGTTGATTAAAAAATTCTATTTGATTTCTATTATGAAAACATTACTAAAGGGAGGGAAAATTGTCAATGAAGGGACTTCTTCATTCAAAGACATCTTAATTTACGAAGGGAAAATTCAAAAAATAGAAGATTCTATCACTCCTGATACTACTATGAATGTGATTGATGTTTCAGGGAAAATTATTCTTCCTGGATGCATTGATGATCAAGTACATTTCAGAGAACCTGGTCTAACTCATAAAGGAAATATTTACAGCGAATCTCGAGCTGCAGTTGCCGGAGGTATTACATCTTTCATGGAAATGCCAAACACAGTTCCAAATACACTCACCCAAGAATTATTAGCAGACAAATATCTAATTGGGGCTAATACTTCTATCGCAAATTACTCATTTTTCATGGGTGCTTCAAATGACAACATCGAAGAAGTTCTAAAAACCAACGAAAAAGATGTATGTGGAGTAAAAATATTCATGGGTTCCTCCACAGGGAATATGCTTGTAGACAATGAGAAAGCGCTTACAAACTTGTTTTCTCAAGTTCCATTATTGATTGCAACACACTGTGAAGATGAAGCAACGGTAAGAAAAAATTTAGCTGCTTACAAAGAGAAATACGGAGAAAACATTCCGATTGAAGCACATCCACTAATTAGATCCGAAGAAGCATGTTATTTGTCTTCCTCTTTTGCAGTTAATCTTGCGAAAAAATACAATACGCGCCTTCATATATTGCATATTTCAACCGCAAAAGAAGTAGCTTTATTTGATAACACTCTCCCTTTAAAAGAGAAAAGAATTACAGCTGAAGCGTGTGTTCATCACCTTTGGTTTACAGATGCAGATTATACCAATAAAGGTAACTTCATTAAATGGAATCCAGCAGTAAAAACAGCAAGTGATCGAGCTGGTATTTGGGAAGGGCTCTTAGATAATCGAATTGATATTATTGCAACAGATCATGCACCGCACACATTGGAGGAAAAAAACAACTCCTACCTAACTGCTCCATCAGGTGGACCTTTGGTTCAACATGCCTTATTAGCCCTTTTAGAAAAAGTTCAAGAAGGACAACTTTCTATTGAAAAAGTAGTTGAAAAAATGGCTCATGCACCTGCTATTTGTTTCCAAATTGATGAAAGAGGTTTTATTAGAGAAGGTTACTTTGCTGATTTAGTGATTGTAGATCCAAATAAAACAACAAAAGTTTCTAAAGACAATCTTCTATACGCTTGTAAATGGTCACCATTTGAAGGTGTAACGTTTTCAAATTCAATTGAGAAAACATTTGTCAATGGCAACTTAGTCTTTAACGACGGTAAAATTGTTTCAGATCTTTCAGGAAAAAGAATGACTTTTACAAGGTAACTTATTGCATGAATAAATTTTTTATTTCGATATTTATTTTTGCATTATTAGGTTGCGTAAGTGATTCTAAAGTATACATAGAAACAAAACCTAAATATCTCCTAGATGAGGATAAATTCACCGAGATATATAAAGAATTACTTTTAATCGAATCAACCGCAAGAATCACTACAGAATCTGGATTAAAAGCTGATTCAATGATACTAGTAAATAGCGATAATTTATTAGCATCTAAAAAAATTAATCGTGTAATTTATAAGCAATGTTACGATTATTATGCAATGAATGCTGAAAAATTCTTAGAAATTAACGAATCAATAAAAACAGA
>CALPOI020000058.1 GCA_943325145.2 Candidatus Planktophila lacus
ATTCGCATTTAGGAGGTTATAAAACAACACAAGTAGCAGATAGAATATTAGATAAAGTATATACCCATTTTAAATTACCTAATAAATTAGATGGTTATCCAGAACTAAAAGAACGTAAAATTATCGCAGCTTCATCTGCGCTTAAAATGAAACTTTTGCTTGAAAGATTTGATCTTGCTAACTTATGTTTAATGTCTAAAAATTATGATATAGCTAAAAATATATTTGAAGCTATATTAAATGAAGGATTCAAGAGTTCTGAAATATATAACAATTTAGGAGTCTGTTTGATGTTAAAAGTAATTCAAAGTGATACTACATTTCAAAAATATGAATGGCCAATATTTTTGGATGCAAAATCAAAATTAAGTTCAATTCAACAAAGAGATATTTTTGGATTGGATGTAAAAGAAACTTTGTTTAAAGCAATTGAATATTTAAAACTTGCTTCTGAGGATAAAGAAAATAAACTTTCAAATTTGAATCTTGCTATTGCTCATTTACTTTTGGATATTTCTAAAGAAGATATTGAAAATGATCATATAAATGAATGTAATTATTTTCTATACAAGGTTTCAAATAAATTAACTCAAACAAATACCTTAAAAGGAATATTAGCTCATTATTTGGGAAAAGTTGATGAGGCTAAACAAATTTTATTAGATGACTCAGAAGTGAATGTAATTTCAAAAAGAAATTTTAATTTACTATTTGACAATGAACAAAATGCTTCAAGATCAGAATCACCATTGAGTTCAATACTAAATTCTGAAGAAAATTTAGCAGAATTATTTTTTGATTTAAAAGGAATTGTTAGAGATTCAGCAAGTCGTGGGAATAAACCAATCTTGCCTTCATTTTCAAATATTTCTGTAGATATAAAAACAACTGAAACAATGCAGTGTTCAAGAATATTTGATAAAAGTCTTAATACAAAAATTTATATCGCGAAACTTAATTCAAATGGTGAAAATCTTTCTGAGAATTTATTGAAAGACTATTCTGAATTTGTATTTGATTCAAATTTATATAAATATTATATTTATAAGGATTGGATCATTCGTGTTGATTTAAAAGGATTTAAAACTATTTATAAAACCCGTTAATTATGAAAATTATATTTACAATAACCCTGTCGTTTATATATCAATTAGTTTTTTCTCAAGGAATTAAATTTGATAAAGAAAAATATGCATCTCTACCAGTATATGAACCTGAGAAATCACAGGGATTTAGTTCAGGTTCTTTACCCACAAAAATTTCTTATAGAAATTATTGCCCTCCTATTTTAAGCCAAGGAGATGTATCAACTTGTGTTGGCTGGGCAACATCATATTCCTTACTTAGCACACAACAAAACATTTTAATGGGTGAAACAAACACAGAACGAAAGCAAGTTAGAGTAATGGATCCAAATTTTGTATATGCTTTAATTAGAGATTATAAAGATGGTTGGTGTCAAAATGGAACTTACATGTCTGATGCTATGGATGTACTTATGAATCATGGATCAAAACCAATGTATACACCGCCATGGTTATCCTGTAATTCAGTATATAAGTTTGATAAATTTGCATTGGCAATAGCTTCGATTTATTCCATCAAAACCTATTATACCTTGAATGATCAAACAAATTTGATAAACACATTAAAATATACACTTTATGATAAAAAACCAATAGCAATAGGAATGAATGTAACCAAATCTTTTGCAACTGGTTCAGGTATAAGTTATGGTAAATGGACTCCTTCAGCAAATGAAGAAATTGATGGCGCACATGCTATGTGTATTATTGGATATAATGACACAAAATACGGTGGAAGTTTTGAAGTAATGAATAGTTATGGTACAACATTCGGTGATAATGGATTTGTTTGGATTACTTATTCTGATATGAAAAAATATTTACAAGAAGCATATATCATTGAAGTTAATACAGGTCAAAATGGATTTAGAAAAGGAAACTGTACATACGGTAACTGTCAGAATACATATTCAAGATATGTGTACAGCTCAGGTGATGTCTATGAAGGAGAGTTTTCAAAAGGATATTTAAACGGATGGGGTACGTTGCTACATGCAGATAATTCGTTTTACATAGGAAACTTTTCAAATGGTTACAAACATGGATGGGGTATAGTATGTCTACCTAAAAAAGGAAATTTTTATAAAACGTATTTTAATTATGGAACTTTAAAAAGTATGGATAATTACCAAGGTTTTTCTGGAACAGAAGATGATAAAAAATTGGATGGTTTGATTAATGTTTTGCAACAAATCATTCCTGGTAAAACAATTGATATAAAATCAGATGCCTATCAAGAATTTATGGAGTCTATTAAACCAGAGGATGAACCTGTTCCTGTTAAAATAGATTGATAATTATTAACGATTTAGATTTTAACTAAACTAATGTTTTTGTGGTAGATAAATTTGAAAAATTAGCATACTGTAAATAAATTGGCTTAACAAAATGATTTTATGATAAAATGTCTTTATAAATTTATTAATGTTGTTATATTTTTAGGTATAACTTATCATGCGTGTTCACAAAATTTACCGACTGAAACGAATAAAATCATAGAAAATTTCAAAACAAATTTTGAACAAAATAAATTCAAATCAATAATAGATGATTACGAGAATATTAAATCAGAAAATCGTTTTTCAAAATTTAATAATGAAGAAATAGTCTTAATACGTTACTTAAAGTTTTGTTCAGAGATTTACTTAGGTAATTCCGCCCATTTTGATGATTCAAACTTTAATGAATTATTGAAAAATATTAATGGATTAAAGAAAGACACAAACGAGCAGAAAAGTTATCTTGTTTGCATAAATAATACAATAAATGAAGTGCATCAAGCATTTCCAGAGTTGAGCATAAAATTGTCTTCGAAAATATTAAACTTCAAAGATTATTACAAATTATCCACTTGGGAGGATCTTAAATACTCACTTCTTTGCATTCAATTGAATTCATATAATCGTTTGGAAAAATTTAAAGAAGTAGAAAAGATTAGGTTACAATTGGAAACATTCAATAAAAATGATCCAAGTAAAAAATTAACTTTATTACTTGAAAAAGCATCCTATAATATTAAGATTTCACAATTTGAAATCGCTCACAAATTTTTGAAGGCAGCAGACTCTTTATTGGGTAATAGTAAACATGGAATTAGTGCATCAGATTCAATAGGTTTTAGTATTGTTTGGGCAAATTTTTTTGAAGGGAGAAATGATATTCAAAATGCTAAACTATATTACGTTATAGCTTTTAATATCGCAGAATTTAATAATTTAATAGAAAAGAAATATCAATTTATCTTTGAACTTGCACGTCTTGAATCTGATAATAAATTAAAAATAAAAACTTTAGAAAATCTACTTTCTGACAAAAATTGTAAAGATGTTTATTTAAAATTAGCAATTCTCAACTTTCTGTCAATTGCCTACGGAAGTGAGGGATTAAACAAAAAAGCAATTGATAAGCTTTTAATATTATATGATTTAGAAAATAAATATTTTGAAAAAGTAAATAAAATAACAATTTTAAATTTAGCATACTATTTCGAAAAAGATAAACAATTTAAAGAATCAGAAAAATATTATTCAATTGCATATTCTGATTTAATTAAAAAAATAAGTTCAAATTTTATTTTTCTTTCTAACTCTGAAAGATCATCCTATTTTAATAAAGAAAACTGGCTTTTCAATTCATTAAATTCATATAATGTAAAAGCATATCAATCGTACCCAAAAAGTACTGAATTAACTTTTAATGCTAATCTAATTTCAAAATCAAATCTTCTTGAAACAACTCGAGAATTAGATAAAGTTATAATTCAATCAACTGACAAAAAATTAAAACTTCAATTTACAGAAATGAAGAAATTGAGACAGATGGTAAATAAAATGCAATCAGAAGGATCCAACAAAAAAGAGATTATTGAAAGTTACATACATCAAGCGGATTCATTGGACAAAATTCTTGTAAATAAAATTGGTGAGTATGCAAATGCCAAACGAAAGTTTGAAATTACCTGGAAAGACATTCAAAACAATTTATCAGATTCAGAAGCAGCTATTGAATTTGCCCGATACTATAATTATAAAGATAGTATATATGAGTATATGGCTTTGGTTGTTAGACCAAATTACGAATACCCTAAATTGGTTAAACTTGGTTCTGAGTTAAATATCAAAAATGCTTCATCTCAAAAAGAATTTTCAGAACTCTATAAGTATATTTGGAGTGGAATTGATTCATTGCTCACTGGTGTTAAGACTGTTTATTATAGCCCGGTTGGAGAATTAAACAACGTGTCCTTTTCTGCGTTGATAAGTGCAAACAAAAATCAATCGGATTCATCTATCTCAAATTGGTCATATCTAATGGATCGCTATGACATACAACAAGTAACTACCACTCGTTATTTGGCGCATGGAACACTCAAAAAAAATGAATCCATACCACTTTCAATTAAACTAATTGGCGGTGTAAATTATTCAGATTTACCACAGTCAAAGGATTCAATAGAAATAAATGAAAGCACTGAAGATTATGCGTTGCAAATAAATCTTCAGAATGAAGTGATTGATCCTAAATCAAACCGTGGAGGAAAAATAAATTACTTAAAAGGCTCAGAAATTGAGGTGAAAGAAATAGCTAAAACTCTTAAAAACTCAGGATGGGAAACAACAATTTCAGATGGAAAGAATGCTGGTGAATATCAATTTAAAAGCGAATTGAAAGAAAAAAGTCCAGGGATTATTCACATATCAACGCATGGCTTTGCATTTCCTGAAAAAGAAACCAAAGAAGAAAATGGCTTTCAAAAGAAAGAGACCGCAACCTATAAAGTTTCTGAAGATCCAATGGTACGATGTGGTTTGATGTTCAGCGGAGCTAACATAAGTTGGAATGGAGATTCAAGAAAAATGATTGAAACAAGCGGAGATGATGGTATATTAACCGCTGCGGAAGTTTCTAATTTGGATTTATCAAATACGAAACTCATTGTTTTATCTGCTTGTGAAACAGGGTTAGGCAAAATCGAAAGTTCAGAAGGAACCTTTGGTTTAAAAAGAGGGTTTAAATTAGCTGGTGTAGATCGAATCATAGTATCACTTTGGAAAGTCCCCGATAATGAAACAATGGAGCTAATGACCCTGTTTTACTCTGAACTTTCTATTACCAAAGACATTGATTCATCTTTCAATAAAGCGCAAAAAGAAATGCGCAATCGCTATCCTTACGAGCCTGAAAAATGGGCTGGTTTTGTGTTGGTGAGGTAGAATTACAACCTTGCAAAGATTTCCCTAAGCACTAATTTCTAAAAAATTTTATAGAACGTTGGTTACCTTTTTATCAAAAAGGATATAAAACTATATAATCTATAAAATTTAAAATTATGTTTAAGAATCCATTTTCATTTGAAGGAAGAATCCGAAGAACAGAGTACGGTTTATCCTTAATTATCGCCACTGCGGGTCGAGTTTTAATTTCCTTTATTTTATCAGGTGTTTCACGAGATGCTGTCTTCATTGTCAACTTGATATTCCAAGCTCCTTTGCTTTGGTTTTTTTGGGCTCAAGGAGCTAAACGATGCCATGATGTAAACATGAGTGGATGGTACCAAGCAATACCTGTTTTTCCCTTATATATGCTTTTTGCTTCTGGAAATGAAGACATAAATAAATATGGAGCTAATCCTAAAATACAAACTTCAAACTTCTAGAATTATGTGGAACTTTATTTCAACAATACAAGATTGGTTCAACGATGTGTCTGAACGAAGAAGATTAATAAGAAATTTTAATCTATCCGCTAGGGAAGCGTTTGTTTCAAATTTAGCACCTACACTACTAGAATCTAGTATTTCAATAGGTGAATCTGCATATAAACATGCATTCTCAAAATTTATGTCTGGAGGGTTTAGGATAAAAGCGTTATCCGGTCGTCCACTCAATAAACCTGAAATGATTTCTATAGCTCAAGTTGTTTTAAATAACCAAGAACTAGTTAGAAAATTAATTTCATTAGGGTGGGACACCTTAGAAATTCATGATAATGCAGGTTATAATGGAATAAAATATAAACTGTATGATTATTCTGGAATCGCAGGTGTAATTGGCAATAATAACTATTAAATTAAAAATAATGAATCCACTATTTCAAAATAAATGGTTGATTGTTTCATCCATAGAGTTATTCGTAATCTTATTCCTAATTATCAAACTTAGGAAGAAAAAAAACGAGAATACAATAGATAAGGAGATACTCAAGTCAAAAAAAACAAGCATTAATATGTCAGATATCATGTTAGATATAAATTTGGCTCCAAATCTTTATAAAAAACTTTGTCGTGTTTGTCATCCAGATCGATTTATAGGAACTTTTTATGAAACTTCAGCAAACACATTATTTCAAGAGGTACAAAAAGCTGAAAATAATTATTCAATGCTCTGTGAATTAAAAATACGTATTGAGCAAGAATTAAATCTTATCATTTCTTAAACCAACTAAAATGCTAGTATTGCACATTATTTTTATTCTATTAAGAAGTATTGGACCTATAGTTTGTGCGTTGCAAGCAGAAAAAAAGAACCGTTCTACTGGATTATGGGGCTTTTTAGGTTTTGCTTTTCCTATAATAGCTATGATCTGTATTTTTAGTTTGTCGCCTGTTGTTAAGTGGAACAAAGAAAATTAATTCTATTTCTTGGTTACCTTTTAAACCTACCGATATAAATAGGTAACTATTAAAACTTACGTTATGAAAAAATTATTATTTACACTAGCACTTACTTTTCTCTCTATTGGATTTGGAAACACTCAAGTCAAATTTAGAAGAGATTATAATCAAATATGTTTTTATGATTCTAAAACAAAAACTTGGTCAGACTGGGAACATGTAGAGCATACCTTAGTATTTAATTATAATTCAAATAAAGATATCGCTCATATCACAGCAAAAGGAATTACGCTTACTTATCGAAATGTTGGTAATAAAGAAGATGGTTATGCAAATGGTAATCACTACCAAATTATAGATACCATTGACGATGATGGAAACTTTCTTCAAATTCAACTCTTTGATGATCAAACAATCGGCATGAAAATAATCTTTGGAGAAACAATGATTCAATTTTCTAAAAAATAAAATTTTTAACTAATAAATATATAATACCATGAAAAACAAAAAAACAATTTACCACTTCGTTATTGATCAAAGTGGATCTATGTCTGGTTCAGAGGGACAAACAATTGAAGGATTCAACTCCCAATTAAAAACCTTACAACAACTAAAATCTGAAAATCCAGAAAATGAATATGTAGTTTCAGTATCTTATTTTGAAGATGAAGTAACAGATATAGTAAAGTTTGAAGCGATTGAGCAAATTCAAATGTTATCAAGAGATAATTATAAACCCGGTGGTTTAACAGCATTGTATGATGGAATTGGGCAATCAATAGATAAAATTCGTAAAAAATATGATTCTGAAATTAAACAGGATTTAGCCTCCGTAGTAATGGTGATTTTGACTGATGGCGGTGAAAATGCTTCTAAATTATTTAAGCAATTTCAAATTGCAGAAATGATCGAAGAACTAGACAAAACCGGAAAATGGACTTTTAGTTTTTTAGGTGCCGATTTAGATGCTACTCAAGCATCGGGCAGCTTAAATATTCATCCAGAAAATATTATTTCTTTTAGTAAAGAAAATTTCGCAGGAATGATGCATCAAATGTCCTCTTCAATTAAAAGATATGATGATTTAAAGTCAGAAGGTAAATTTACATCAATGCTTTTTGATGACATTGAAGAAAAAGATCAAAGAATAGAGGTCCCAAAAATAACAGAAGCACCTAAAAAGAAATCAATTCTTGGTTACCTTTTTAAAAAAAGAATATAAATTATTAGAAACCTTTAAAATTAAAATTATGAAAATTTACTTTTTACTCTCGCTCTTGCTTTTATAGCAAAATTCTCTTTCGGACAATCACACGTTCATGTTCGTGGATATTTAACTAAAAATGGAACTTATGTACAACCACATTATAGAACCAGTCCAAACAATACAGTTTTTGACAATTGGAGTACTTATCCAAATGTAAATCCTTACACCGGAAACGTTGGAACAAAAGTTTATATAAATGTTTCTACTACTATTCCAGCCAACACTTTTAGTAATGATATAAATCGTCCAAGTCCAATATTTAAAACAAATGAAGTATTTAGACAAAATGATCTATTCAAACCAAATCGATTATTCAATTAACAATTAAATTAAATCACAATGAAAAAGATTATATTATCCACACTTGTACTTTTTTGTCTGTCATTTACTATCAATTACTCAAACATTAGTAATTCATTAGTAAAACAAGATTCTAACAGTAGACAAAATGAATATACAGTATATATATGCAATGGTCCAAAGTCATATGCATACCATTCAAACGGGAGTTGCAGTGGTTTAAACAATTGTAGCACGCAGGTATACGCTATAAGTTTAACTGAAGCACTAAATATAGGGAGGCGTGCTTGTCAAAGATGTTATTAATTAATAAAAATAATTATGAATCAATTAAATATAATTCAACCAATTATTGAAGATTTTCTGAATGAGAATCAAATAATTTATGCAATCAATGAAGAAAAAGATAAGGAAAGGAATGTAATTCATATGGGTTTCAACCTTGAAAATGGAATTGTGAATACATACATTGTAATTCATTATTCGATTCAAATTGTCGAGATTTTCACCTATTTGCCAATTCAAGTTCCTGAAATAAAAAGACTTCAAGCAGCAAAATTATTAGATATGGTAGAGTCAAATTACTTTTTTGGAAGCCTTGAATTAAATCATAACAATGGCACGGTACGATCAAAAAGTTATTTTATCTATGACGAAAATGGATTAAGTCATAAAACTCTTGATTTACACTTCAGTATTGTTAATCAATTAGCGAATGAAACATTTCCTGAAATTATTAAAATCAGTTATAGTAATCTAGAACCAGAACGAGATATACTAACTTCACTAAATAAAATCAATTTAAACTAACATACTAAACTTGAATTATGAAAGCAATTATTTTAACAGTATTTTTTAGCATATTAATACTAAGTGCAAATGCACAAAAATTCTCTCGAGATAAAATAAGTTGTCTAAATGCAATTACACAAAAAGGCTACAGATATTCACAACAAAGTGATAATCCATCTGTTTATTGGTATATGCAATATGACCATTATGGAGAAAATCTTGTACAACTAACCTTTGAAGGAAATATTTTAAGAAAAGTGATTATTGGCTGTAAAAGTTTAGTGTCAAATCTTGATCGATTTAGAGACTTGTTTAAAGGTGTTAAGCGAGATGAAGTTTTAAATTTTGAATGGTCAAATAATGGAAATGCTTATGGAAAAGCATATAATACAAACTATTATTTTGAGAATGCAAGATATGAATGCGATTCTAAAAATGGTTTCTTTATAATACTCCCGATTAACTAAAAATCTAAAAATTGCTCAAGAACTTCTGGATCAATTACTTTTTTGAATTTTCCTTTCCCATTTGATAAATCAAAATAATCCTCACCTATTTGTAGATAATATGTTTTTTGTTCTACACTAGTACTTAAAGAATAGACTTTAATTAATTTAAGGTCTATTTTTTTTTGTTTAACTAATTTTAGCTTATCGTTTTTAAATTCATAAGTCGATTCCAATTTTAAAAGAGCTTCTTTCATTAAAGCACATTTTTTTGCAGTCTCGTTCAAGGAACTTAATGTACTTTGTTTATCCTTAATTTTTTTGGTGTTTAATTCCTTGTGTTTTGTTTCTAAACTTTTAATTTTTTGATCCAAATAAACAATTTGATCATTGAAGGAGATGCATGTAATAATTATCTTTTCCTTAACTAATCCAAATCCTTGCACAACTTGTTCACTTGTTTCTAGAATTGTTGTTCCTTGATTCGATACCATAGGCGGCACATCAATTTTTTTCAAATCAGTTATATCAACGATTTCAGCAATAAAATTATTGTCCTTTTGTTCTTTATCCTTCTCTTTTTGAGAAATATAGGTTGTTTTGGAATTGAAAAGGTAAATGGAAATCCCTGTAGGTATTAATATCAAAATGAATATAGCTGCAATTCTTGAAACGAATCTCCAATTAATATTTTGTTTTAGCTCATTTTCATTTAATGAATGAATATAGCCTTTATCGCGAAAAGCTGATTTTTGTTCTTCCTCTATTTTCTGTAAAATCGCTTTCTTTTCTTTTCTTTCAATTCGTTGAAATGCAATGCGCAAATCTTCCATTTCTTCTAACTCATCCTCTGCTTTTAATAATTCTTTTAATCGTTTTCTTTCTAATCTTTTAAAGGCTATTTGAAGCTCTCTCATCTCTTCAACCTTAGATAAAAAACCAAATTGATTGGTATTTAAGAATTGCGTAATTATAGGGTCTGAATTATTTTCGTTTTGAAAATAATGCTCTGCTAAAGTTGAAACAAAATTCTCTATAATAACCGAAAAATCAATGTTAATTTGATTGAGCTCTCGACTTAAAATTAAGGTGCTATCAACAATGTTTGAATTATTATCAAATGCTCTCTGAAGCGTATTTAGCACTATATAATCATCCTCCGAAATATAATCAGGATCAAATTGAGCAACACAGTTTTTAAATAAACGAACCGATATCAAATCAGATGGAATCATAATTTTCTAGTACTAATTCTTTCAATTTCTTCTGACAACGAGATTTCTGATTCTTTACATTATCTCCGTTGGTATAATTCATTTCTACTGCAATTTGATCCATTGATTGTTTCTCATAAAAGAAACGTTTCAAAATTTCAAAGCACTTTTCTCCTTTATCTTTTAATTTTTCTAATGATTTTTCAATTGATCTCAATCTATCTTCTTTTACATCGTCATACTCGTCAAACCAATCTTTTATATTTGGTTCAAAATCATCTGATTTTGTTGTAAACTTAGAGC